>NZ_RZSV01000065.1:0-26210 GCF_004023205.1 Mesorhizobium sp. M1A.F.Ca.IN.020.03.2.1
TGTCGCCCGCTTCCATCGCCCGTGCTGCCCGGTCGATGGAAGCGGGCGACAAGCTCCAGCCGCGGATCGACCTGCACCGCCTCCGTCATCTCCCGGCCCATGCGGCCGAGCGCGCCGGCGATGGCTATTTTCAATGGCTGTTGCGGCAAGGGACACCTCGCCCGTCGCTTCGCTCCTTGCTCCGTCCTTGGATGACGAAGCAACGGGCGTTTTCGGCTAATCTCCCGGGCATGTGACCTGCCGAGCTCGCGCCACAGACCATCACAGCGCCCTGAGCCAGACCTTGTTGTCGTGGAGGGCAGCACCGCCATACGGCGCCGGGGCGTCGGCACCGGTCAGCACGTTGATGCCTTCGCCGCGCTCATGCGCACTGTTCGGCCAGATGCCTTCCGCAATCACCACGCCGCGCTTCACGCCGTCGAAGAACCTGGCATGCAGCACCACGTCGCCGCGCCGGTTGCCGATCTCAACGCGGCCGCCGTCCTCGATGCCAAGCGCCGCGGCATCTTCCGGGTGCAGCAAAAGCTCCGGCCTGCCTTCCTTGGCTTTCGACACCGGCGTCTCGGCAAAACTGGAATTGAGGAAGTTGCGCGCCGGCGAAGTTGCCAGCCGGAACGGATGCTCTTCGTCCGCGACCTCGATCAGCTCGACATGGTCGGGGAATTGGGGCAGACGCTCGACCGGTCCGAACAAGCCCATGCTCTTCGGCGGCCGGTTGGGCGCTGACTGCCCGGTCCAATTGGGCCGGAAGTGGAATTTCTTGTCGGCATGGCCGAAGCCGTTGATGAAATGCGCGTCGTCGAAATCGGGTTGCAGGTCGACCCACTTCTGTTCCTTCAGGCTGTCGAAGCTGCCTAGCCCGCGCTTGCCGAGGATGATGTCGATATGTTCTTTCTCGGTCAGGCCAAAGCCCGGCCGGTCGCCGACGCCCAGCCGTTTGCCGAGCTCCTCATTGAGGTAGTGGTTGGTGCGCGGCCCCTCCGGCGGCTCGATCAGCTTGGGGCCGAGCGTGATGTGCTGGTTGCCGCCACCCTTGTAGATGTCGTCATGTTCCAGAAACATCGTCGCCGGCAGCACGACGTCGGCGAGCTTGGCCGTATCGGTCATGAACTGCTCGTGCACGCAGGTGAACAGGTCCTCCCGCAGGAAACCTTTTCTGACCAGCCGCTGCTCGGGCGCGACATTGGCGGGATTGGTGTTCTGGATCAGCATCGCCGTCACCGGCGGACCGCCATAAAGCGCATCCTCGGCACCGGTCAGCACCGGGCCGATGCGCGAATGGTCGAGATAGCGCACCTTCGGGTCGCGCATCGCGGTGCCTTCGAGCACATCCTGATTCAGCTTGAAGATGCCGGAATTGGAGTGAAAGGCGCCGCCTCCCTCATATTGCCAGGCGCCGGTAACCGCCGCGATGCATGAGGCGGCATGCATATTGACCGAGCCGTTGCGCTGGCGCGCAAAACCGTAGCCGAGGCGGAAGTAGGTCTTCTTCGTTGTGCCGACCAGATGCGCGAAGGTCTCGATCTCGGTGACTGTCAGACCCGTGATTGCCGCCGCCCATTCGGGCGTGCGCGTCCTCAGATGTTCTTGCAGCCCGCGCGGATCGTCGGTGTATTTTTCCAGATAGGCGCGGTCGGCCATGCCGTCGCGGAACAAGACATGCATGACCGCGCAAGCCAGCGCGCCGTCGGTGCCGGGTTTGAGCACCAGGCCGAGATCGGCCTGCTTCATGGTGGCGTTGTCGTAGATGTCGATGGCGACGATCTTGGCGCCGCGCTCTTTTCGCGCCCTCGTCGCATGGGTCATGACGTTGACCTGGGTAACAACGGCATTGGTGCCCCAGATCACCACGCAGTCGGACTTCGCCATCTCACGCGGATCGGGGCCGCGCAGAGCGCCCGCTCCCATCATCCAGCCGGTCCAGGCGAGATTGGTGCAGATCGAGCCGAAGAAGCCCGAATATCTCTTCGCGTGCCGCAGCCGCTCGATACCGTCGCGCTGCACCAATCCCATCGTACCGGCGTAAAAATAGGGCCAGACCGTCTCCGAGCCGTATTTCTCTTCGGCCGCGATGAACTTCTCGGCGACGAGGTCGAGCGCCGCTTCCCAACTGGCTTCCTTCCAGGCGCCCTCCCCCTTGCCGCCCGCGCGCACCAGCGGCTTCAGCAGCCGGTCGGGGTGATGGACGCGGTCCGCATATCGCGCGACCTTGGCGCAAACGACTCCTGCCGTGTAGCTGTTCGCTTTCGCGCCGTGGACGCGGCCGATGCGGTTATTGTCGAGCAGCTCCACCTCGAGCGCGCAGGTGGAAGGACAGTCATGCGGACAGGCCGAATGGCCGATCCCGAGCTTGGCGTGCTGGTTCATGCCAGGGTGTGTAGCGGGTTTTGCGGGAGAGGTGTAGGGCCAGATGGGGCTCCTCCTTCTCCCCTTGTGGGAGAAGGTGGCCGAGCGAAGCTCGGTCGGATGAGGGGTGTTGGAAGGATCGCTACGACAAAGAAATGGGCGATCGAAGCCGCCTGTTGTTCGGCGCGTCACTCCATCCAACACCCCTCATCCGTCTCGGCGCTTCGCGCCGATCCACCTTCTCCCACAAGGGGAGAAGGGGAACCGCCCTACTCCGCGATCCCCTCCTCATATTCCGCCGACATCGTCAGCCACTTGTCCTCGTTGAGGGCAAGTGTGTGGGCAAGCTGCGAGCGCTCCTTGGCCAGCCGCGTCGCGGTCGAGGGGTCCTTCTCGTAGATCGCCGGATTGGCGAGCTCGTCCTCGATCAGGTCGATGCGCTTGCGGATGCGGTCCATCAGCGCCTCGGTGGCGCGGATCTCCTTGGCTAGAGGCTCGAGCGCCGAGCGCCGGGCGGCGGCCTCGCGGCGACGGTCGGCCTTGGATGCCCTGTCTGCCTCCTTCTGCTCGCGGCGATTGGAGGAAACGCCGGTGACCAGCGTTTTGTAATCCTCCAGGTCGCCGTCATAAGGATTGACCGCGCCGTCCTTGACCAACCAGAGGCGATCGGCGGTGGCCTCGAGCAGATGCCGGTCGTGCGAGATGAGGATCACCGCGCCTGAAAAATCGTTGAGCGCATGGATCAGCGATTCACGGCTGTCGATGTCGAGGTGGTTGGTGGGCTCGTCGAAGATGAAGAGGTTCGGCCCCTCGAAGGCCGAGAGCCCCATCAGGAGACGCGCCTTCTCGCCACCGGACAGATCTCTCGCCGCGGTATTCATCTTCTCGGTCGAGAGCCCGAACTGCGCAACGCGGGCGCGCACCTTGGCTTCCGGCGCATCGGGCATCAGCCGGCGCACATGCTCATAGGCGCTTTCCTCGGGACGCAGATCGTCGAGCTGGTGCTGCGCGAAGATCGCCACCTTCAGGCCCGGCGCCACCGTCATCGTGCCGGTCTCGGCTTTGAGGCGGCCGGCGAGCATCTTGGCGAACGTCGATTTGCCGTTGCCGTTGGCGCCGAGCAGCGCGATGCGATCGTCGGCATCGATGCGCAGCGTCATCTTCTTCAGCACCGGATTGCCCTCGGTGTAGCCGACATTGACGCCGTTGAGCGCCACGATCGGCGAGGCCACCGTCTTCACCGGCTCGGGGAAGGAGAACGGCCGCACCGTGTCGTTCACCACCGCGGAGATCGGCTTCATCTTCTCCAGCGCCTTCAGCCGCGATTGCGCCTGCCTGGCCTTCGAGGCCTTGGCGCGAAAACGCTCGACGAAGGATTCCATATGCTTGCGCTGCGCTTCCTGCTTGACGCGGCTCTTTTCCTGCAGCTCGCGCTGCTCGGTGAGCTGGCGCTCGAACTGGTCGTAGCCGCCGCGCCAGAAGGTCAGCTTCTTCTGGTCGAGATGGACGATCGAATTGACCGCGCGGTTGAGCAGGTCGCGATCGTGCGAGATGAGCAAAACCGTGTGCGGATACTTTGCGACATAGTTCTCGAGCCAGAGCGTGCCTTCGAGGTCGAGATAGTTGGTCGGCTCGTCGAGCAACAGAAGATCGGGTTCGGAGAACAGCACGGCGGCCAAGGCCACGCGCATGCGCCAGCCGCCGGAGAAGGACGAAGCCGGGCGCTTCTGCGCCGCATCGTCGAAGCCGAGGCCGGCAAGGATGGTGGCGGCGCGGGATTCGGCCGAATGCGCATCGATGTCGGCGAGCCGTGTGTGGATTTCCGCGATGCGGTGCGGATCGGTCGCGGTCTTCTCCTCTTCCAGCAAGGCCTGCCGCTCGACATCGGCTTTCAGCACGATGTCGATCAGCGGCTCCTCGGTGCCCGGCGCTTCCTGTGCGACCTGGCCGATGCGGGTGTTTTTCGGCAGGCTGATCGAGCCGGTCTCGGAGGGGAAATCGCCGGTGATTGCCTTGAACAGTGTCGTCTTGCCGGTGCCATTGCGGCCGACGAGACCGGCCTTGGTGCCGGCCGGCAGGGTCAGCGAGGCATGATCGAGAAGCAGGCGCCCCGCCATGCGCAGCGAGAGGTCGTTGATGATAAGCATGGGCGGGCTTTTGCACCGGACGTCGGCGCTTCGCAAGAGCCAGGCCTGGAGGACGGCTCGCCGTGTTCCGGGCACCGGTCCCGAGCCCAATCAGGGAACCAGTTGCCGGCCGAAGCGTTCTGAGCCCCGTGATCCGCTATTTCGCCCTCGCCTTCATCTTCTTCCAGGTCGCCACGACCGCCGCGCTGGCGACGCAGGTGGTGCTGTTTGAGGGCGAGACGGCTGCAGTGCTCCCCTTAACCGACCCGGCAAGCGCGGCGCCGACGCTGCCAATCTCCGCCCAAGTGGGGGAGATGACCGGCAGGCCAGAGGCGGACGCGACGAAACACCTGCTGATCCAAATTTATCCTGGAAAACAATCCCAGACTTCGCCTACGCAATGACCGATAGGCCGGCGGCGCAGCTCCGCTCTGGAATACCGCTCCTCCCGGATTCCGGAAAACCGCTGCGCGGTTGTCTCGGAACCGCCTTGACCATGCGCCTTTTCAGCCGCCGACGATGCCGTCCAGGACCGCGAGGCATCTCAGCCGTCGCGCAGCGACGACCGGCCGGTCGTCATGCTCGACGATGGCGCGCTCGAAATTGTCGAGCGCGTCGAGCGCGGTACGCAGATCGATGGCCGGCAGGTCCAATGAAAACAGGACGCGCCGCGCCTTGGCCCCCTCGCCGGCATCGGCGCAAGACTGGATGGCCACCCTGCGACGCAACGCGTCGAGCGCGGCAAAGCGGTCGGCCGACGGCGTGGCGCCGTCCGTAGCGGGCAGCATGACCTTCGGCTCAGGCCTTGGCTTTACGCTTGCCCCTGCCGGAATCCGCGGCCGGCTTCCGGCCCAGGCCGGAAGACTTGGCAAGCGCCGAGCGAGTGGCCGAATAACTGGGCGCCACCATGGGATAGTCCGCCGGCAGGCCCCATTTCGCGCGATATTCGTCCGGCGTCAGCCCATGGTCGGTCGACAGGTGCCGCTTCAGCGACTTGAACTTCTTGCCGTCCTCGAGGCAGACGATGTAGTCGGGGAATACCGAACGCTTCGGATTGACGGCCGGCGTCTGCGGCGCGCTTTCCTTCACCGGGGCGCCCCCGGCGAGCTTGCGCACGGAAGCGCTGACGCTGGCGATCAGATCAGGCAGGCCGGATGCCGGAAGCGGGTTGTTGCCCACATAGGCCGAAACAATGTCGGCGGTCAGCTCGATTGCAGTCTTGTCGTCGATATTGGACAATTTTTTCACCTTCTGCTGGCTCTCAAATGACCAGCTGTTTTTAAGACTTTAGTCTAGGTATCTTATTGGACCTGTCCCCCAACGGACGTCCAGAGTCAGTAAACGTGCGAGACTCAATACCGAAGGTATGTTTTCACCGCGGGCCGCGACCGCGCAAGTTAGGAATTCTAATACCTACAACAAACACTTTACAGCACCGAAGCTCTGCACGGGCGAGGAAATGACGCAACAGCACTTCAATTTCTACGAGTAATTCCTGCAAAAATTGGAATTCTGGACGGAAAGCCAATAATTGCGAGCAGCGCTGGCTCTCTGATCAATCGATCATGCCCGATTCGTTAGGGCAAGTCGCTTATTTCGCGGCAACGCCGCGCCGGAGATCGGTCGGGCCGTCGGCCAGAATCTCCAGCACGCGTTTCCAGCGGGCGCAGCGGCCGAAATCCTTCTGCTCGATGGCCTTCTCAGCCTTCATGGCGGCATAGAGCTGCGCCTCGGCGCCGAATTCCTTGACCAGCCAATGCGCCTCCTGTCTGGCCCGGCGTTCGTCGTCGTCAAGCCCGCTCCCTGGCATGTTTCCTGGTACGATCCCTGGCATGGTCTTCAGCCCTCCGGACGTTCGATGCCGACAGCAATGCAACTGCCGATGACAAGGACGGCGCCAGCCATGGCCGTCATCGACAGGCTTTCGCCCGACAGCGCCAGCAAAAGCGTGGAAGCGATCGGCGTGAGATACGCCACGACCGCGAGCCGCCCACCCTGATCGAGGCTGAGCGCGCGCGACCAGAAATAATAGCCGAGCCCCATCGGCCCGGCGCCGAGATAGAGTCCGAGCAGCAGGTCCAAGCCGCCCAGGGCGGCGACGCCGTCATGCAGGCACCATGCGAAGGTCAGCGCCACGCCGATCAGGGCCGAAGGCAGCAGAAGCCGATCCGGCGACACGGCAAGGCGGCCGACGGCAAGCGAGTAGAAGGCCATGCAAAGTGCCGAGCCGAAGGCGGCGCAATAACCGACGGGGCTACCTCCGAACCAGGCATGCGCGCCTCCGCCGGAGATCACCAGCGCGACGCCGGTGAAGCCCAGCGCGGCGGTCAGTCCAAGCAGCAGCGGCCGTCGCGGGCGGCCGAGCACGATGACGGCGGCGGCGACCATCAGCGGCCAGGTGTAGGCAACGAGATTGGCCTCGATGACCGGCATCGAGGCGAAGGCGATGTATTGCAACGCCATGGTGCCGACCAGGCCGATGAAGCCGACGGCGCAGGCGCGCATGGTTCTCCCCTTATCCCCTTGGGGAACAAGGTGGATCGGCACGGAGCGCCGAGACGGATGAGAGATGTTGGAAGAAACTCCTGCGTCGGCGATCCGTCCGGCCCCCTTGATCACAAGGGGAGAAGGGAAGAACCTGATCAGCGCAAAGACCAGCGCGGCGCCTGAGAACTGCAGGAACTGCACCTCCGATACCGGGTGATTGGCAAGCAGCGTCTTGCCGACGAAAGCGTTAGTCGCCCAGAGCGCCACGGCGCCGAGGGCAAAGGCCAGCGCCACCGGGGGAGCAGCGCTGGAACGGTCGCTGCGCCTTTCGGCGGTGAGCGGGCCAAGGCTCAGCGATGCTGAAGGCGGCTGGCGACCGGCCGGATCGTCAGCCACTACCACGATTCCCTGGCTCCGCCGGAGACCGGATCGACAGCCGGCTTCGGCACGGGATGTTCTTCGGCGTGACGGCGATAGGCCGGCAGCTGGTTCGTCCAGACGTCCTCGGCCAGTTCGTTCACCCAGCCGCGGTCCTGGTCGTTGTCGGCGGCGAGGTAGAACATGCGGTTGTCGTCGACATAGGGCTTCGCCACCGAACGCTGGTTGAGCACCAGGGTGACCCGCGAGCCGAGCTGGATCGGCGCGGTGCGATGGAGCACGCCGAGGAACTGGCCGAGCGTGGCGTAATTCATCTTGTGGTCGATGCGCATGACCCTGTTGCGCGGCAGGTCGCTGCCGGATTCGAGGATGGCACGCCCCGTCTCGGAATCGTCGCAATAGATTTCAAGATGGCCGCCGATCAGAGGATCGCTGATCGAGAGCGGAATGAGTTCCGTCACCGGAACGCCATCGCAGTGCCAGTCGACGGCGCCGTCCTTGGGGTTCATGAAGGTGACGGTCGAGCCGACGATAGACAGCGGATAGGGTTCGAGCTTGGTGCCCATCATGTCGGACAGCCGTTCCAGCCGCAGCTTGTCGTTGAGCAGTTCCTTGATCTCGGGAATGTAGCGGTCCGCGCCGGTGATGAAGGTAAGGTCGAGATGCTTGTGCACGGCGTGGCTGGCCTTGAGCTTGAGCGCCGCCTCCTCGATCGCGGCGAGCAGTTGCGGGTCGTAGCCGTGAAGATACTGGGCGACGCCGAAGCTCGACACTTTCCACGCCGTATCATGACCGATGATGGCTTCACGGCTCATCGCATAGCGCAGTTCGGGGATTGTATGGGCGTTCATTCTACTTCTCCAAGGTGGGGGCAACACTTGGTAAACAGTCGATTGAGCACCCGCCCCTGTAAATTTAGGAATGCTGGTGCTACTTTAAGCATAGCTAAAGGTCGAACCCCGTGCGTCTGCTCAGCCAGGTCAACTTAAACTCGCTGAAAATCGTGGAGAGCGCCGCCAGGCACCGCAACTTCACGCGCGCGGGCGAAGAGCAGTTCATTACCGCCTCAGCCGTCAGCCAGCGGGTGAAGAGCCTGGAGGACCAGCTGCGCTTCAAGATCTTCCAGCGCGGCGGCAACGCGGTGTCGCTGACGCCGGAAGGCGAGACCTACGTGGCGCGCGTGCGCGAGGCGCTGGAGCGGATCGTGGCTGCCAGCATGGAGGCGACCGGCCAATCCCAGGCGCATGTGCTGAAGATCTGCGTCTTGCCGACCTTCGCGGCGCGCTGGCTGTTTCCGCGGCTTGCCACCTTCCAGCGGCAGTATCCGGATATCGAGATGCGGGTCTCGACTTCCTATGCCACGCATGAATTCGCGACCTCCGAATACGATCTCGAGATCCGCTATGGCGACGGCAATTTCCCCGGCCTCAACTCCGTGCTGCTGTTCAAGGAGGACCTGACGCCGGTGTGCAGCCGCAAGCTGTTCCGCGAGGTGCTGGGCGACAAGCCGCTGTCCAAGGTGACGCCGGAGGACCTCACGCACTTCACCCTGCTCCACTCCGACACCTGCACCCAGAACTGGCAGTCGTGGCTGGCTTTTGCCGGCGCGAGTTTCGTGCTTGGCGAGACCAAGAGCATCTATTTCGATTCCTGCATGATGTCCTACGAGGCGGCCAATGCCGGCATGGGCTTTGCCGTTGCCAACCGCGCCTATATGGCAAGCGACATCCGAGCCGAGCGGCTGGTCGCCCCCTTCGCGGTCCACCATCCCAACACCGCCGGCTGGTATTTCGTCAGCCCCATCAAGGCGCTCGGCGCCCGCAAGGTGGAGCTGTTCAAGCAGTGGATCATGGCCGAAGCGGCGCTGACGCAGCGCCAGTTGGACCTGGAGATCGCCAACGTGCCGCTGGCGCGCGCCGCGATGGCGTGACGCGGCGGCGCAAGCGACGCAAACACACCCCTGAGATTCTCCGATCTTTGAAGGCCGACAAAGCGTTTGGACGGATACCTGTAGCCGGCTAGCGCGATCGCCCCATGACGCGGCGGAGAGACTCAGCTATCTTTGATCCTGCGGCGGGCCTGATTTTCCCGCTTGGCCGGCGCTTTCCAGCTTCCTCCCAAGCAGCGCCGGCCTTCTTCTGCGGCGCCGCCGCTTCGTCTCCCGACAACATCGTCCGCTCTCATTGCTTCGGCGGCGTGCCGGGCTGGTCGCCGCCGGTGGTCGATTGCGGCACCGGGTTCTTGTCGACCTGCGGGTTTTTGTCGACGGTGTCGCTTGGCGCCTTGGTGGGCTGTACGCTGTTGTCGCAGGCGGCGAGCCCGAGCCCTGCCGCGAGAGCCAGCAGCACAGGAAGTTTCTTCATGACGACCTCCTCTCGTTCGCCCCTTTCTTCGAAGCAAACGAGGCGGCGGCGGTTTGGTTGCGCCGTCCGGCGGGAACCAACGCGCCTGTCTCCGGTTGAACCTCGTTAACTCACGAGGAGATGTCATGATCCGTCTGCTGCTCGTCGGCCTGTTCGGCTACACGGCCTATCGCGTCACGATGAGGATCATCGAGGAGGCGTCCGGCGATCTCGCGCCGCCGGACGATCGGCGGTCGCTGCGGCGCCAGTCGGCGGCGATGGGCGTCGAGCCGAAAAGGTAGATCGGCCGTTCTCGCGCTTGTTGGGAAGATGGCCGGCCTATCCAGCACATGCCGGCGCGTACAGCGTCCCCTCTGCCCTGCCGGGCATCGCCCCCCACTTGGCCGCCTTTGGGCGAGATTAGCTGTATTGCGAACAAAGCGGAAACGATGCTTGATGGGCGATGAACATCGCCGCCCGTGATTCGTCCTTCGAAACTCCTGCCTATCTTGCCCGGCTGAACGACGAGCAGCGGCTGGCGGTGGTGCATGGCGACGGCAAGGTGGCCGCGCCGCTGCTGGTGATCGCCGGGGCCGGCTCCGGCAAGACCAGCACGCTGGCGCATCGCGTGGCGCACCTCATCGTCAAGGGCGCCGATCCGCGCCGCATCCTTTTGATGACCTTTTCGCGCCGCGCCGCGGCTGAAATGGCGAAGCGCGTCGAGCGCATCGCCGGCGAGGTGCTGGGCCGCGATGCCGCGATCATCGCCGATGCGCTATCCTGGGCCGGTACTTTCCACGGTATCGGCGCCAGACTCTTGCGCGACTATGCCGAGCAGATCGGCCTCGATCCGGCTTTCACCATCCACGATCGCGAGGATTCGGGCGACCTGATGAACCTTGCCCGGCACGAGCTCGGTTTTTCCAAGACCGAAAGCCGTTTTCCGACCAAAGCCACCTGCCTGCAGATCTATTCGCGGGCGGTGAACGCCCAGGCGCCGCTCGGCGAGGTGCTGGGCTCGGCCTTTCCCTGGTGCTCAGGATGGGCGGAACAGCTGAAGGAGCTGTTCGCGGCTTATGTCGAGGCCAAGCAGGCGCAGAACGTGCTCGATTACGACGACCTTTTGCTCTACTGGGCGCAGATGGCGGCCGAGCCGGAGATCGCCGCTCACCTTGGCTCACGCTTCGACCACGTGCTGGTCGACGAATACCAGGACACCAACCGGCTGCAGGCCTCTATTCTGTTGGCGCTGAAGCCGGACGGCGCGGGCTTGACCGTGGTGGGCGATGACGCACAGTCGATATATTCCTTCCGGGCCGCGGAAGTGCGCAACATTCTCGATTTCCCAAAACAGTTCGCGCAAGGCGCCGAGATCGTCATGCTGGAGCGCAATTACCGCTCGACCGAGCCGATCCTGGCCGCCGCCAACAAAGTAATCGGCGAGGCAAGCGAGCGTTTCACCAAGAATCTCTGGACCGAACGCCGGTCGTCGCACAAGCCGCAACTGGTAAGCGTGCGCGACGAGGCTGAGCAGGCCAATTATGTCTGCCAGGCGATCCTTGCCGAGCGCGAGGCCGGCACGGCGCTCAAGGCGCAAGCCGTGCTGTTCCGCGCCTCGCATCACAGCGGGCCGCTGGAGGTGGAGCTCACGCGGCGCAACATCCCCTTCGTCAAATTCGGCGGGCTGAAATTCCTCGATGCCGCGCATGTGAAAGACATGCTGGCGATGCTGCGCTTTGCCGAGAACCCGCGCGACAGGGTCGCCGGCTTCCGGGTGCTGCAGTTGATGCCCGGCATCGGGCCTTCGGCCGCCTCACAGATCGTCGAGGCGATGGCGACGTCGCTCGACGAGACGCTCGGCCTTGCCCGCTTCCGGCCGCCGCAGCGCGCGGCCGAAGACTGGCCGGTCTTCCTCGACATCTACAGCGGGCTGCGCGCCGGCGCCAAATGGCCGGCCGACCTCGAGCGGATCAGGCTCTGGTACGAGCCGCATCTGGAGCGTATTCACGAGGACGCGATCACGCGCCGGGCCGACCTGTTGCAGCTCGAGCAGATCGCGTCGGGCTATCCCTCGCGCGAGCGTTTCCTGACCGAGCTGACGCTCGACCCGCCCGACGCCACCAGCGACCAGGCCGGCCCGCCGCATCGCGACGAGGATTACCTGATCCTGTCCACGATCCATTCGGCCAAGGGCCAGGAGTGGAAGAACGTCTTCGTGCTCAACACGGTCGACGGCTGCATCCCGGCCGATCTCGGCGTTGGTACCAAGGAGGATATCGAGGAGGAGCGGCGGCTGCTCTATGTGGCGATGACGCGCGCCAAGGACAGCCTGCACCTGGTGGTGCCGCAGCGCTTTTATCCGCACAATCAGCCGGCGCGCGGCGACCGTCACGTCTATGCCTCGCGCACCCGCTTTATCCCGGCCTCGATGCTTTCGGCTTTCGAACAGTCATCCTGGGCGAGCGCGGCGATCACGGACGACCCGCGCCAAAAGCCGGGCGTCAAGGTCGATCTCGGCGCGCGCATGCGCGGCATGTGGAAATAGACGCCTACCCAAAGGCGGGACGACACTCCTACTCAGCCCCACCGCTGGTGAGGGCGCTCCGTTCCCTGCTGCGCGGGTTCGTTCAGTGGAACGTGCCGGCGGCCTCGCCGGATAGCCTGCTGCGCGGGCTTTCGAAGCTCACCTGGTCGCGTCCGTTCGACTTCGCCTTGTAAAGATGCCTGTCCGCGACCCGAAACATGTGGTGATAGGTGGTGGGCCCGCTGAACGCGACGCCGCCGATGCTGACCGAAAGCGGGCACGGCTGCCCGCCCGGCGCGAACTCGGCCTCGCGGATACGCAGTCTGATCGACTCGGCGACCAGGAAGGAGCGTGTCGCGTCGGCGCCCGGAAGGAAGACCGCGAATTCCTCGCCGCCGATGCGTCCAACGATGTCGGCGCCGTGGAGCTGGCTCCGGATCGTGCTCGCGATCAGCTTCAGCGCCTGATCGCCGCAATCGTGGCCGAGCCGGTCGTTGATCGACTTGAAATGGTCGGCATCGACGATCAGCAGCGCGCCGGCTTCGGCCACCGCGTGGCTGCGGGCCTTGTCGAGATAGGCCTCGACCAGCATCGAGAAAGCGCCGCGGTTGAAGACCGCCGTCAGGCTGTCGGTCGCGGCAATGATGCTGAGCTCCTTCTGGGCGATGGCCAGCTGGCGCATCTTCCACATTAGGAAGAAAAGGAAGGAGCCGCCAAGGATGAGCGGCAGGAACAGGTCGGTGAGCTTGGCCCAGAGCAGCGCTTCGGGTGACAGCGAGGCGAAGTTGAAGGAATCGACGAAGAAGGCCGCGGCAATGAAGAATGCCGTGCCGGCAACGGTGACCAGCGCGACCCTGCCCCAACTGGTGGGGGACAAATCGATGCGCATGGCATTGCTCCCACTACAACTGGCCTATTGTGGAGCGCGAGCGCAAACGAAGTCCTAATATATTGGCTTCAATGGGAATGTGGTTAACCAGGCGTCGAGCGCGCCGCACCGCGATACCAGCTGAAGAAGGCCCGCCGACGCAGCGGCGGCTTTGCGATTGGCCAGAGGCGCTCGTCAGCGCGCCGTCAACGACGCGAAATCATCAGGCAGAGCGCCCTCAGATCACGATCATAGGTGCCCTCGCTGCTGAGCACATCGACGCAGCGCTTCTTCATCCGCGACAACTGGCTGCTCGACATTTGCGCGACGGCGGAGGACAGGTTCGTCGTTCCCGGCGGCGTCGCGCCGACGGTTCCAGGAACGGCGGCGCCCGCGCCGAGGGCGACGCCAGCGCCGCTCGTGCCGCCGGTCGTCACGTTGAGCGCGCTATTGGTGCCGTTGCCCAAAGTCGCATCGGCTCCAGCCCCGTTGGTGCCGCCGATGGATGCGGTGGCCGTGGAACTGCTGCCGCCGATGGTGGCGTTTCCGCTGCCGCCGCTTGCGCCGCCGATCGAAACCCTGGCGCTGCTGTTGCTGCCGCCGAAGGATGCATTGCCGTCAGCCCCATTTGGGCCGCCCGCATTGGCGTCGGCGCTGTTGCCGCCTACGGATACGCCGCCGAGGCTGCCGACCCCGACGCTCTGGGCGCTCGCAGGCATGGCAAGAGCAACGACGATTGCACCACTCGCCAATGTGCTGGCGAATCTTTTTACGATACTGGCCATGACACTCTCCCTGTGGTTTTGTATTTCCGCCTTGCACCGTTTGTTGCGCTTTTCTAGAGCGCGTAGCTTTTGAGACAGAAATACGCCGAGAGTGCCCTTTCGGTTTCTTTAGCTATTTCGCATGTGACGAATCGTATTTTTCAAAAACGATACTTCTGCTTTAAAAATATAGACGAAATTGAAGTGTTTCTTAATTTTTTTGAATTGGCCAACCGGACTCCCGTAAGCTTCAGGCGTAGGCGCGGCCTTCTTCGGAGCGCTGGAACTGCATCAGGTCAAGCGACACCGAGGGTCTGCCGAGGACGGTAAGGCACATATGCGCCTGGCCGCGATGGTGGGTCTGGTGATTGAAGAGATGGCTGAGCGCCGGCGCCAGCCGCTGCGAAACGGTGCGCATGTCGGTGGTCATATAGGAAAATCGCCCGGTGAGCGCCTTATCGGTCATGCCGCCCATCCAGTCGACAATCCTCCTGTCCTCGGCCTCGCGTGCCAGGCGCAAGCCCGGGAAGGCGCGATAGAGGATCGTCGCAAGGTTTGAGGGCGCGTCCCCCTCGCCCGTAAAGCGCTTCATCCAGACGCGGTCGGTGACGAGCAGGTGATTGAGCGTGCCCAGCATCGAGCCGAAGAAGGCGCCGACATCGCGGCCGAGTTCCTCTTCGCTGAGATCGGCGGCGGCATCATAGATGCGCGTGTTGGCCCATTGATTGTAGGCCGCAAACATCATGAAATGCTGTTTCATTCTTCCATCCGGCTCGCAACGAATCCCGGCTCTTCGTAACCCGCAGGAACCGTAATGACCATTCTGTTCTATGATCTCGTCGGCCACGACGCAAAACGCCCATTCAGTCCGCATTGCTGGAAGACGAAGATGGCGCTGGCCCACAAAAGGCTCGACGCCACCAAGGTGCCGACGCGCTTCCTGGAAGTCCCCAAGGTGGAAGGCGGCGTCTCGAAGACGGTGCCGGTGATCCGCGATGGCGAGCGCGTGGTGGCCGATTCCTTCGCCATCGCACTTTATCTCGACGAAGCCTACCCCGAGCGGCCGACGTTGTTCGGCGGCGAAGGCGGCAAGGCGACGGCGCGCTTCATCGAACGCTGGTCGCAGCTCACCATCCATCCTTACCTCATGACGGTGCTGCTCACCGATCTGCACAGCATGCAGGACGAGGCGAACCGCGCCTATTTCCGCGAGAGCCGCGAGCAGCGGCTCGGCAAGCGGCTCGAAGAGGTGGTGGCCGGCCGCGACGAGGGGCTTGCCGGCTTTCGTGCCTCGCTCGAGCCGCTGCGCTCGATGCTCAGCTATCAGCCTTTCATCGGCGGGACATCGCCGCTGTTTGCCGACTACATCGTGTTCGGGGCGCTGCAATGGGCGCGCGTCGCCTCGCCCTACCAGCTGCTCGAGACGGGCGACGGCGTTGCCGAATGGTTCGAACGCTGCCTCGACCTGCATGGCGGAATCGGCCGGCAGGTCGCCGCGGCGGCGTAAGCGCTAATCTTCCTCTTGTGGGAAGATGTCGCCGAAGGTGACAGAGTGGGCGCCTCAACAGCTGCGGCGCCTACTTGCGAGAGAAGAAGTCGGCGTTTCACGCGCGGCGCCCCGCTCTGGCCTGCCGGCCACTCCCCCTCAAGGCGGGAATTTTCCGGCTTCATCCTTTTCGACCAGCCTGACGCAGATCGGATCGCCCTCTCCCATGCGGGCGCATTGCCATTCCGGGCCGAAGCCGAAATTCTGCTGTCCGGTTTGTGGAAAGAACAGCAGGACGAAGACGATCACGGCAAGGACCACGGCCATCAAGAAAATGCCGGCGATATCGTCGCGTTTGAGGTGGGCCCGGTTCATCGCCTCCTGCTCCGCTGCCGCGGCGCTCCGGACTGCACGCGAAGCGCGCTCTCAGCCGTCCAATTATCCCGCAAACAGCCGGCCTTGACCAGAAGCCGCCTCCCCTTGGCAAGCCGCCAAGCGGCTTGTATAGAGCCCGCCACTCCAATTTCCATTCCCAGAACAAGGACGACCCAATGGCGATCGAACGCACCTTCTCCATGATCAAGCCGGATGCCACCAAGCGCAATCTGACCGGCGCCATCACCAAGATGCTGGAAGACGCGGGCCTCAGCGTCGTCGCGTCGCGTCGCGTATGGATGAGCCGCCGCGAGGCCGAAGGCTTCTACGCCGTCCACAAGGATCGTCCTTTCTTCGGCGAGCTGGTCGAATTCATGTCGTCGGGCCCGACCGTCGTGCAGGTGCTGGAGGGCGAGAACGCCATCGCCAAGAACCGCGAAGTGATGGGCGCCACCAACCCGGCCAATGCGGCCGAGGGCACCATCCGCAAGGTGCATGCGCTGTCGATCGGCGAAAATTCGGTGCACGGCTCGGACGCGCCGGAGACCGCCGCGCAGGAGATCAGGTACTGGTTCTCCGACACCGAGATCGTCGGCTGAGACGCTTCGGTCCCGGCAAGGCGGCTCTCGGGCCGCCTTTTTGTTGGAGCGGGCCGGCCGTGCAGGCTTTAGGAACGGGCGATGCCCGCGGCTGCGCCGGAGGCCTCCGAGCCGGCGAGAAGTGCCATGCTCTCCTCCCTGATCACCTGGTGATCGGCAAGCGGTTGAACCTGGTCGCCATGAGATAGCCGAGCCAGGCCGACGCAAGCGACAGCACCACCACACTGACAAGATAGGTCGCCGCAAGGCCGAGGTCGCCCTCGAGAAGCAGGATGAAGGTGTCGAGGCTCATCGACGAAAAGGTGGTGAGACCGCCGCAGAAGCCGCCGGTCACGAACTGGCGGCCGGCCGGGCCGACCATCAAGCGTCCATCCGGCCGGGTCAGCGTGGAAAAGAACATGATGACCCAGGAGCCGACGACGTTGACGAACGCCGTTGCAAGCAGCGGGCTCCAGCCCAGCAGCGAGACGACGACGTAGCCGCATAAAAAGCGCGCCAGCGAACCGATGGCCGCGCCGCAGCCCACCGCCAGATAAAGCCGCATGGCTGTCTGTCTATCGTTTCCAAACATGCGCCCTACCCCGCCATCCGCACGACGGTCCAAAACCCAAAGGCGACGGCAAGCACGCAGAGCGCCGCCGAAGCCACGATGTTGAGAGCGGCGAGCCGCCGCTCGCCGTCGAGCGCGAGGTTGAGCGTCTGCAGGCAGAAGGACGAAACCGTGGTGTAGCCGCCGAACAGACCGACCACGATCAGGTCGCGCACGAGTTCGGCGGAAAAGATGCCGCCGACGGCCCGCGCCGCGCCTGCGAAGGCGCCGATGGCAAGCGCGCCGGAGACGTTGACCACCAGCGTGCCCCAGGGAAAGGTCTCGCCGACGCTGCGGCCGAAAAGGCCCGACAGGAAGAAGCGGGAAACACCGCCGAGGAAGCCGCCGATCAGGACCAGGGCGCAGGCCGCAAGGCTCATCGCTTCTTTGCCTTTCCACAAAGCGATTCCTCGCGGGAATCGCGCCATCAAGACAGGCGTGTGCGAGCGGAAAAAGAAATCCTGCCGCGCGAAAGCACGCCTGGCAGGAGTCATCAGCCCAGATGCGAAAAGCTCGGGCGGTTTCGGGGGAACCCCATCCCCATTTGACGAGGGAAACTAGGTGGTCGCGGGGTCGCGGTCAATCGGGGCCACTATGGTTGCGACGCGCTTCTTCGCGCCCCGTTAACATTTGCCGAATCCGTTATGGTGGCGCACGCGGTGGCGGACGAGAGACCGGAACTCCCGGGGCTGACGCAGAAGCGGCCGCGATCCCTCGTCTCTATGCGTTTCCGGCGTGTCGGAAATTTTGCGAACCAGGCTACGACGTGACCTTCTTCAGCACGATGGTCTGCGGCTTGCCGTCCAGCGGATCGACCTGGTGGCGAGTGTCGGTGAGGAAGATCAGCCGGTCATCGACCGTTATGCGGGCCTGCAGCGCGTAGGCCCTGCCGGGCTGGATTGCCTTGGGATCGAAGCCGATCTCGAATTTGATCGGCACCTGGCCGGCCACGACGATCTTGCGCTGGCCGACGAGCGTCGCCGGCGCGCCGGCCAGCGAGATGTCGGCGAGTTCGACCGAAAGCACGGCATTGGGCGGCAGCGCGATGCGCTCGCGATAGGTCACCTCGCCGGCAATCGTCTTTTCGGCGGCACTGGTGAACTCCGGCACGGCAAGCACGCCGACCACCAGCGGCACAAGGCCGAAGATGAAAAATTCCGCGATCCTGTCCAGCATAAGATTGCTCCCGCCCAGCAAATCAAACCGATTTGCAAGGTCGGGAAGGATTGCGGTCGTTCGATGGCCTTGGGGAGGAAATTCGCCGGCTTGTCCCTCAGGCGGATTGCCAACCGAAATTGCGAAGAGCAGTTCGGGGCGACCCTCTTCTCCCCAAGGGGAGAAGGTGCTGCGAAGCGCGCCGGATGGGGCGATCGCCAAGGCAATGCCGTCCTGGCTTACTTGTCCGGGGTCTTCCAACGATCCGCGGCTTCGTCGTCGGCTTCCTTGGCCTCGACCCAGCCGCCTTCGGAGCCGTCGGCACGGTGCTCCTTCTTCCAGAAGGGCGCGCGCGACTTCAGGTAATCCATCAGGAAATTCGCCGCCTCGAAGGCCGCCTGGCGATGCGCGGAGGCCGCGACCACCAGCACGATGTTTTCGCCCGGCGCGATTTTTCCATGGCGGTGGACGACAGTGAGCCCCTGCAGCGGCCAACGCCCGATGGCCTCAGTGGCGATGCGGCCGATCTCGGCCTCGGCCATGCCGGGATAGTGCTCGAGCTCGAGGGCGGCGAGCGCGCCTTGCTCGTCACGGCAGAGGCCGGAGAAGGTGACCACGGCGCCGATGTCGGCACGGCCTTCGGTCAGCGCGGCAATCTCGGCGGCGACGTCGAAATCCTCCCGCTGGACGCGGATGGCCGGCACGACCGTGCTCGCCATCTCAGCCCCCGGTCATCGGCGGAAACAGCGCGATCTCGCGCGCGCCCGCGATTTTCTCGCGGTGGCCGACATGTTCCTGGTTGATGGCGACGCGGATGACGTCCGGATATTGCAGCGCGTTTTCGTATTCCTCGCCGCGCGACTTCAGCCAGCGCAACAGGTCGGCGACGGTCTCGACGCCGGCGGGCAGCTCGACATGCTCTTCCGGCTTGCCGATCCGCTCGCGCACCCAGGCGAAATAGATGAGCTTGGTCGACATCTCACTCGTCCATGATGTGTTTCAGGCCGGCCCGGAAATAGTCGTAGCCGGTGTAGAGGGTGACAAGTGCCGCGATCCACAACAACACCAGGCCGATTTGGGTGGTCAGCGGGAAGATCTTGTCGCCGGCCGGGCCGACGAGCAGGAAGGCGATGGCGACCATCTGGATGGTCGTCTTCCATTTGGCGAGTTGGGTCACCGGAACCGAGACCTTCAGCGCGGCCAAATATTCGCGCAGGCCCGAGACAAGAATCTCGCGGCACAGGATGATGATCGCCGCCCATAGCGACCAACCGGCAATGCCGGCATGGCGGTCGGTGTCGGCGGCGAGCAAGAGCAGGCAGGTGGCGACCAGGAGCTTGTCGGCGATCGGGTCCAGCATCTTGCCGATGTTGGAGGTCTGCTGCCAGGCGCGCGCGAAATAGCCGTCGAAATAGTCGGTGACGGAGGCGAGCAGGAAGATGGCCAGCGCCGACCAGCGGGCAAAGTCGGAGGACTTCAGATGGCCTTCGAGAAAAAAGCACAGCACCACCAGCGGCACCGCGATGATGCGGGCGTAGGTGAGGATGTTCGGCAGGTTGAAAGCGCGCTGGGCCATATCTGATCGGGATCTCTCTCCGCCTGCCTACTCAAATCAGAAGCCAATGTGGGGGGTCAACAGGCGAGATTCGATTGGTCAACCCAAAATAGGCGCAAGAATGGTCAGCTGTCATGAAAATGGTTGTAGACCAGCTTCGCCACGTGCTCGGAAATGCCGTCGACCTTGATCAGGTCCTCGACCGCGGCGCGGCTGACCGCCTTGGCGGTGCCGAAATGGTGAAGCAGCGCCCGCTTGCGGCCGGGGCCGATGCCGGCGATCTCGTCGAGCGGACTCTTGACCATCTCCTTCTTGCGGCGGGCACGGGGCGAGCCGATGGCGAAGCGATGCACCTCGTCGCGCAGGCGCTGGACGAAATAGAGCACCGGGTCGCGCACCGGCAGCGTGAAAGAGTCCCTGCCCTTGACGAAGAAGCGCTCGCGCCCGGCGTCGCGGTCCTGGCCCTTGGCGATGCCGATGGCGACGACCCGGTCCTCGATGCCGAGATCGGAGAGGATCTTGCGCACCGCGGTCATCTGGCCCTGGCCGCCGTCAATCAGGATGACGTCCGGCCATGCCGGGAAGCTGCCGTTTCCCTCGACAAGATCGTCTGCCGCATCGTCCTCGGCTTCCGCGCCCGCTCCGATTGAAGGCTGGACGTCGCCATGCTCCCTGAGGAGCCGCGAGAAGCGGCGCTCCATCACCTCGCGCATCATGCCGAAATCGTCTCCGGGCGTGATCTCGGTCGAGCGGATGTTGAACTTTCGGTACTGGTTCTTCACAAAACCTTCCGGCCCGGCGACGACCATGGCGCCGACCGCATTGGTGCCCATGATGTGCGAGTTGTCGTAGACCTCGATGCGCACTGGCGGCCTTGCGAGGCCGAAGGTCTCGGCAAAGCCTTGCAATAGCCGCGCCTGCGTCGACGTTTCCGCCAGCCTGCGGCCGAGCGCCTCACGCGCGTTCTGCAGCGCGTGATCTGTGAGATCCTTCTTCTCGCCGCGCTGCGGCACCGAGATCGCTATCCTGCGCCCGGCGCGGGTTGACAGCGCCTCGGCGAGCAGCTCCTGCTCCTGCACCGGCTGGGAAAGAAGCAGCGTACGCGCCGGCAGCTTGTCGTCATAGAACTGCGCGAGGAAGGAGCCCAGCACCTCGGCCGGCTCCAGCGCCGGATCGGCCTTGGGGAAATAGGCGCGGTTGCCCCAGTTCTGGCCGGTGCGGAAGAAGAACACCTGGATGCAGGTCTGGCCGCCTTCCTGGTGGATGGCAAAGACATCCGCCTCTTCCACCGTCTGCGGGTTGATGCCCTGATGCGCCTGCACATGCGACAGCGCCGCGAGGCGATCCCGGTAGATAGCGGCCCGCTCGAAATCGAGCTCTTCGGACGCTTGTTGCATGGCGGCCGAGATCTCGGTCTTCACCTTCTGGCTGCGGCCGGAGAGAAAGTCCTTCGCCTCGGCAACCAGCTCGGCATAGCCCCGATGCGATATCTCGCCGGTGCAGGGACCGGCGCAACGCTTGATCTGGTAGAGCAGGCAGGGCCGCGTGCGGTTCTCGTAGAAGGAATCCGTGCAGCTTCGCAGCAGGAAGGCGCGCTGCAGCGAATTGATGGTGCGCCCGACCGCGCCGGCGGAAGCGAAGGGCCCAAAATAGTCGCCCTTGCGCGAGCGCGCGCCGCGATGCTTGTAGATGCCGGGCGAGACATGGTCGCCAGTAAGCAGGATGTAAGGGAACGACTTGTCGTCCCGCATCAGCACGTTGAAGCGGGGCCTCAGCCGCTTGATGAGGTTGGCCTCGAGCAGCAGCGCCTCGATCTCGGTGCGAGTGACGACGAATTCCATCGTCGCCGTCTCGCGCACCATGCGGCCGATGCGGGCGGTGTGGAAGCGCCCCTGCGCATAGTTGGTGACGCGCTTCTTCAGGCTGCGCGCCTTGCCGACATAGAGCACGTCGCCGGCGGCGTTCATCATTCGGTAGACGCCCGGCTGGTTGGGCAGCCGCTTGACCAAAGTCTGGATCACCTCGGCGCCGACCATGCCGTCGGCGTCGCCGGCATGCGGCGTCCAGTCGATCGCGGTGAAAGCGACGTCGGGACCGGCGGCAACCGCCTCCGGCTCGACGATTTCCTCCGACGCCTCGTCCTCGATGTCGAGATCGGGCGGCAAATCATCGGCGGCGCCGAGGGGGCTGTGTTTATGGGCAGGACTCATTCCACCATGCCTGTCACATCGGGCGTCTGCCATGCAAGATGCTGGCCGCCGTCGAGCGCGATCATCTGGCCGGTGACGGAGCGCGCTTTCCAAAGATAGCGGATGGTGGCGCCGAATTCCGGCAATTGCGGGCCGCGCTTCAGAATCAGCCCTTCGACCTGCCTGCCGAAATCATCGTCGTCCTGGCGCTTGTTCTTCAGTGTCGGGCCGGGGCCGATGGCGTTGACGCGAATGCGCGGCCCCAGCGCCTGTGCCAGCATCTGGGTCTGCGTCCAAAGGGCCGATTTCGACAGCGCGTAAGAGAAATAGCGCGGCGTCGGCCGCCAGACACGCTGGTCGATGACGTTGACGATCAGTCCCTCCGCGCCTTCCGGCAAGGCGCGAGCAAAGTTCTGCGCCAGCAGCGCCGGCGTCTTCAGATGAATGGCGAAGTGGCGGTCCCAGGCCTGCCAGTCGAAATCCTCGACACGGTCGTCGACGAACAAGGAGGCGTTGTTGACGAGCAGCGTGACCGGGCCAAGGGCAGCTTCGGAGCGGCCGACGAGATCGCCGACGGCTTTCATATCGGTGAGGTCGGCGACGAGCACGGCGGCACGGCCGCCCTGGTTCCTGATGCGGCTGGCCAGCGCCTCGGCCTCGGCTCCGGAACGATTGGCATGGATGGCCACGGCAAAGCCGTGCGCGGCAAGGTCCTCGACGATCGCCTTGCCGATCCTTTTCGCTCCACCCGTCACCAGCACCACGCCAAAGGCTTCTTTCATGTCGTCAATCCTCTATCGGCTTCACGATTCCGGGCAGCCGGCACAATATGACGGGCCAAGCGTTAAATGCCATTTCTACCTGGGGCAGGAATGTGGCGAAGCGGCCCGTACGCACGCTGCCGACCCGGATTGCGGAAGCTTCATAATGCAATATATGTCCCCGAATCCCTTGAACCAAGCGGTGTGCAGCGCAACATGACTAGCGTGCTGACATTCGCTGTTGCGAAGATGCAACGTCACCTTTTGGCCTCATTCGCGCCAGGGAATTACCCAAGTTCAGGTTCGCTTCAGCCGTATTTCAGCACGACATTTGGAACCGTTGAACGCCAGGCCCGTTTATCCCCCCGGACGGGCCGGGGGCATTCATGAACATAAAAAGCCTCGTGTCTTGTGGCTTAAGGAGTAAACAACAATGCAAGCTAATCTCAAGTTTGCGCGGCCGCTGGCGGTTGCGCTCGGGCTCTTCGCCCTCGGTGGTACCGCTTATGCCGCAGACGCCGTCACCGAAGAGCCGCCGGCACCGGCCCCGGTCGCCGAACTCCCCGTCGCTTCCTGGGCCGGCCCCTATGCCGGTATCAGCCTCGGCTACGGCTTCAGCGGCCATGCCGATGTCTCCGGCGGCCCGGATATTAAGACCAAGGGCTTCGTCGGCGGCGTCTTCGGCGGCTACAACTGGCAGCAGGACAACTTCGTCTACGGCGCTGAAGCCGATCTCGGCTACAATGGCGTCAAGGGCGACAGCGCTGGCGTCGAGGCCAAGGGCGGCCTCGAAGGCTCGTTGCGCGCCCGTCTCGGCTATGCCGTGACCCCGGAAATCCTGCTCTATGGCACCGGCGGTCTCGCCGCCAAGAACCAGAAGGTGGAAGGCGGCGGCTTCAGCGACAGCAAGGGTATGCTGGGCTGGACGGCCGGTGTCGGCACCGACATCAAGATCACCGACAACGTGTTCGGCCGCGTCGAGTACCGCTACAGCGACTACGGCGACAAGGACTTTGACGGCTTCGGCAACGTCAAGTCGAAGGACAACCGCGTCACTTTCGGCGTCGGTATGAAGTTCTAAGTCGTCCAAGCCACGACACGGAAAAAGCCGGGCCGCGCGCCCGGCTTTTTTTGTGGCTGGCGTTGCCCCAGGCCGACACGTTTTGGCCGCGCCTTCAACGCAACCCGGTGGATGGCGCCTGCTGGAAATCCTCATGGGCTGAAATCGACTGCAGCTGGTCGAGCCAATTCGCGCGCGAGCGCGAGAAGACCTGGGCGTCCGGACGGTAGTCGGCCGGGTCGGTCATGGTCGCGGCGTGAACGTGGATCTCGCCGGGCCATCTGTCGGAGCGGAAGTAGAGCCTGGTGCCGCAGGACGGGCAGAACCCGCGAAAGGTGTTCGGGCTGCTTTCATAGTGCCTGATGACGCCGGCCCAGTTCAGCTGCTCCGGCCTCATGCCGAGGAAAGCAGTGAAGGGAGCGGACGTGGCGCGCTGGCAATCGGCGCAGTGACAGACAAGATTTCGCGTGAGCTCTCCGGAATAGATCCAGGTGACCGCGCCGCACATGCAACGTCCCGCCAGAGATGCCATCGCTTCCTCCGCCGACTGCGTGCCCGGGCCGAGCCCCGCCGACACGGCCGATGTGAAGGATAGGCGGCGCGATCTGTTCAGGCTGGCCGCTTTGCGACCTTGGCGGGTTTGACCTTCGGCGGCAGTGTCTCGACGAAAGCCAGCGCACGATCGATCCACTCGGCGAGATCTGCCTCGGTTGCAGTGCCTTCCGGCGCGACGTGGATATAGCCTTCCATCGAACGCCCGCCCATTTCCATCGGCCGCGCATGGGGCCGTGCGGCTGCGGCCGCGTGCCCGTCCTTGCCGACACGCACCAGCAAGCCGCGCTTCGAGGTGCCGACCAGCATATTGCCGTTGATCATGAAGCAGGTGCCGCCGAACATTTTCTGTTCCGTGAAAGCGCGCCGGCCAAGGGCCGCGCGCAAGCGCTCGACCATCGGGTCGGGGGCGACGATTGTTTGGGTGACCGACTTCGCCATGCGAACCACTTCGTAATTGCACGGCCTATGCAATCACGAATCCGGGCGACAATTCAATATGCGGAGGCGCGGCGGCGAGGCTGCCGATCTCCCCCACAAGGGTGGAGATGAGCTGTTTACCCCGGCACGCAGCCCTTCAGTTCCGGAAACTTTTCGTCGAAGCGCGCGGCCCAGCGTGTAAGCCGGCCGCGGCCCTTTTCCCACTGGCCGCCGAAACGCAGCGCGAGATAGCCGAGGGTGGCACGCAGCGCCAGCTGGCCGGCGGTGATCTTCTTGGGCAGTTTCGGCGGGTTGGCGTTGAGCAGGTCGAGCGCGGCGGTGATCTTCGCCCACTGGCGGTCGAGCCAGGGTTGATAGACCATGGCGTCCGGTCGCGTGCGCCGCTCGTAGACCATCGACAGCGCGCAGTCGCAGATGCCGTCGGCCAGCGCCTCCAGCACCTCGGCCTCGAGCCGCTTGTCGGGGTTGCGCGGGAACAGCACGTTCTTCGACAGCCGGTTGAGATGCTGGGTGATCGCCCGGCTGTCGTGGATCGTGCGGCCGTCCTCCAGCACCAGCACCGGGATCTTGCCCAGCGGATTGGCCGAGATCAGCTCCGCCGGCTTGTCCTCCGTCTTGACCGGCACGAGGTCGATGGCGATGCCGGCATAGGCGGCGGCCATGCGGACCTTCGAACTATAGGGAGAGGTGGAGGCGTAGAGCAGCTTCGGCATGGATCGGGTTCCTGATTGTCCGCGCGCACTGTTGACCGAATGCTCTTGCCAGAGCAACGGCCAGCGTCGCCAAAACCTACCGCCAGTTGGCCGCACCTTGTTCGAGCGACGCGTGCCGCCGCTACTTCAGGGACCGCTCCATGATGATGGTTCGTTCGTCGTCGTGGAAGCAGTCCCGGAGCGCGCGGAAGCCAAGTCTGAAATAAAATCGCTCCGCGGTGACCGAGGACGGCACCGTCAGCACCGTCGCGCCGTTTGCCCGCGCTGCTTCCTCGATCTCCAGCATCAGCCGGCTGCCGACGTCGCGTCCCTGAAATTCAGGATCGACGAACACAGATCGAACCATTGTTCCGTCCAGCCCCGCGGTACCGACAATTTTGTCGCCGCAAACGGCGACAAAGACTTGGCGCTTCTTGAAAAGTTGCAGCACGGCCGAGGGGCTGAAGCTCTGCTCAACGCGGGCGATGATTTCCGGCCCGTAATCCCTGGCGTTGTTTTTCCGCAGAGCGGCAACAATGACCCGGCTTACCGCTTCGGCATCGCCTCGCCTGCCCGTCGAATTCCAAGCCACAAAGCCATGATCAACCCTTTCTACCTGATCGACGTGCGGCAGCAGCCGACATCGCCCGGACCAGAACGGATCGTGACGATGCGAGCCGGTCGCGCAATAAAAAAGCTCCCGGAAGTTTGCCGGGCGGCAAATTTCCAGGAGCTTTCAGGACAGGCCTTTACCGATCCACTTCGCCCGCTGTTACGCCGAACTGGCGAGAGGGGCGCCTCGACGGCACCCACCCTCGCCTGTTCAGGCTCGCGAGCGAAGTTACGCGACTACTTCTTGGCCGGCGCCTTCTTGGCAGGCGCTGCCTTCTTCACGGCTGCCGTCGACTTGGCGGCTGCTGC
>NZ_RZSV01000066.1:0-26053 GCF_004023205.1 Mesorhizobium sp. M1A.F.Ca.IN.020.03.2.1
GAATGGCGGGCTTCTCGGCCAGGATCTCGGTCAGACGCTCGGCGGCGCCCGCCGCCTGCGACAGCTCGCTCCACACTTCCGACAGCGCGCCGAGTGCGCCGGCGGCGAACACCGAATAGAGCAGGAACTGGCCGAGCGTGCCGGCCGACATCGTGCCGGCAAGCACGTCGCGCGAGCCGAACCAGAGCACCGCCACCACCGATGAAAAGATCATGAAGATGGCGAAGAAGGTGAGAAAGGAGCGGGCGAAGACCGACGTGCGCGCCGCCTCGAAGGCGGCCTCGACGGCGGCCGAGAAGCGCCCCGTCACCAGCTTCTCGTTGGTGAAGGCCTGCAGCGTGCGCACGGCGCCGATCTGCTCGCTGGCATAGGCAGTGGCTTCCGCCAGCGTATCCTGCGCCAGCCGCGACTTGCGCCGCACCGAACGGCCGAAGGCGACGAGCGGCAGCACGATCAGCGGGATGGCGGCCAGTACCAGGCCGGACAGTTTTGGGCTGGTGAAGACCATCATCGCCACGGCACCGACGCCGAGGATGAGATTGCGCAGCGCGACCGATGCCGTGGCGCCGACCGCCGACTTCACCTGCGTGGTATCCGCGGCAAGCCGCGACACGATCTCGCCCGACTGCGAGCGATCGAAAAAGGCCGGCGAGAGCGTCGTGACATGGGAGAAGACATCGCGGCGGATGTCGGCGACGACCCGCTCGCCGAGCGTGATGACTAAGTAGTAGCGGCTGGCGGACGCCGCCGCCAGCACGGCCGCCATCAGCACCAGCGCGGCGAAATACTCGGCAATGAAGGTAGTGCCCGCCGCCTGGAAGCCGTGATCGATCATGCGCCGCACGGCCATCGGCAGGGCCAGCGTCGTCCCTGCCGCAACGATCAGCGATATGATCGCGCCGACCGCCAGTTTGCGGTACTGCATGACGTACGGAAAAAGGGCCCTGAGCGGCCGGACCGAGCGCCTGCGCTCGTCACCACTGACACCAATATCCGCCATGAGCGTTTCCTCTGGCCGCGTGTTCGTCATGCGCTTCAATATGCGCCTGCCGCGGCCTTGTGATTCAATTCCGGCTGATGTATAGGCTCGCCGACCGTTTTAGAAGCCGTGGCTTTTCATTAGCTGCGGCTTCGAGTTTTAAAAAGGGGCGCATCGACGCAGGCCATCGGCCCGTCACCAGCGCCGGCAAGCCAGGAACACGACAATGAAGGCCGATATCCATCCCGACTACCACACCATCAAGGTCGTCATGACCGACGGCACCGAATACCTGACCCGCTCGACCTGGGGCAAGGAAGGCGACACGATGAACCTCGACATCGACCCGACCACGCACCCGGCCTGGACCGGCGGCCAGCAGACCCTGCTCGACCGCGGCGGCCGCCTGTCGAAGTTCAAGAAGCGTTTCGAAGGTTTCGGCCTCTAAGCCTTTCTAAACGTGTCGCAGATCAAAAACCCGCCTCCGAGGCGGGTTTTTTGTTGGCCACAGACGCTGCGGGAAACCCGACCAGGTTGTACCTACCCTTCCACCAGCTCCCGCAGCGCCATGCGCTTATAGGCCGCGACCAGCCTGTCGCCCTCCTCCCGGTCGACGGAGATCGCCAGCCGCATGACCGCCTCGCCCATCTGCCAGACTAGCAGCGCCGCCGTCTCCATCGCCACGGTATCTGCGCCGGGACGCAACCGCTTCAGCACCGCGACGAGGAATCGGGCATTGGCCCGGCTGTCGGCCAGTTCGAGTTCGCGCAAGGCCTTGTCGGCCTGCGTGCCCGACCAGATGTCGCGCATCACCGGTTCGGCCAGGAACATCCCGTAATAGATGTCGACCAGCTCCGAAAACGCCCGCTTCAGCCCCTCGGCGTCGCTGACGTCCTTCAGCGCCGCCGAGATGCAGGTCTGGCTTTCGGCGGTGTAGCGCTCGGCCAGCGCCCAGACGATCGCCCGCTTGTCGGGAAAGAACTGGTAGAGCGAGCCGATCGACACCCCTGCTCTTTCCGCCACCTCGCCCATGCGCATGGCATCGCTGCCTTGCTCGGCGATCAGCGCCGCGGCGGCGGCAAGCATCCGCTCGACCCGCTCGCGGCTGCGCTGCTGCGTCGGCGCTCGCCGGGGCATTGCGATTTCCTGGTCGAGCTTCGCGGCTACCCTGCCTTGCATGAGCTTCCTCCGAAAGATCCTCGAGAAACTGGCTTGACTCACAAAATACGAGGGTTTATCACGTTTTGCAAACATGAGGATTACTCATATTCAGAAAACGAGGAGATCGAGATGACCGACACGTCACAGAAACCGATTTTGATCCTGGGCGGCACCGGCAAGACCGGCCGGCGGCTGGCCGAACGGTTGATCGCCCGCAGGATCCCGGTGCGGATCGGCTCCCGCGCAGGCACGCCTCCCTTCGACTGGTCGGACAAGAACACCTGGGGCGCGGCCCTCGACGGCGTCGGCGCCGTCTACATCAGCTACTATCCTGACATCGCGGTGCCGGGCGCCGCCGAAACTGTCGAGGCGTTGGCCAAACTTGCCGTCGAGCGCGGCATCAAGCGGCTGGTGCTGCTCTCCGGTCGCGGCGAGACGGAGGCTCAGCGCGCCGAGGAAATGGTCAAGGTCTCCGGTGCCGATTGGACGATCCTGCGCTGCTCATGGTTCTCGCAGAATTTCAGCGAAGGCTTCCTCATCGAATCCATACTCGAAGGCGAAGTCACCCTGCCGGTCGGCGCTGTCGGCGAACCCTTCGTCGATGTCGACGATATCGCCGATGTCGCCGAAGCCGTGCTGACGGAGCCGGGCCATGCCGGCCAGCTTTACGAACTCACCGGCCCGCGTCTGCTGAGCTTTGCTCAGGCCGTCGCCGAAATCGGCAAAGCCACTGGCCGCGACATCCGCTATCGGCGGATCTCGCATGCCCAATTCACCGAAACGGTGGCTGCGCACAACCTGCCGCCGGAATTCGCCTGGCTGCTCAACGAGCTCTTCACCGAGGTGCTCGACGGCCGCAACGAATCGCTGACCGACGGCGTGCAGCGCGCGCTCGGCCGCCGGCCGAAAGACTTCTCCGCCTATGCAACCGAAACCGCAGCCAGCGGCGTCTGGAGTAACTGAGATGATGAAAATTCTTCCCGCCCTCGCCTTCATTGCCGCGATCGGCTCTGGCGTGGTCGGCGGCGTCTTCTTCGCCTTTTCCAATTTCGTCATGGCAGCACTTGCCAGGCTGCCCGTCCCAGCCGGCATCGCAGCGATGAATTCGATCAACATCACCGTAATTACGCCCGCCTTCATGACGGCGCTTTTCGGCACCGGCCTCATCTGCCTGGTGCTGATTGCCGCTGTCATCATGGGCTGGAGCCAATCGGGCTCGTACTGGCTGCTTGCCGGCGCCGTAATCTATCTCGTCGGCAACCCGATCGTGACCATGGTGTTCAACGTACCGCTCAACGACGCCCTGGCCGCCGTCGACCCGGCCAGCAGCAACGGCGCCGCCGTGTGGGCGAACCATCTGCGCCAATGGGTAATGTGGAACCACGTCCGCACCATCACCGCGATCGTGGCGATGGCCTGCTTCATCCTGGCGCTGATTTGAAGAGAGCGGCCAGCGGATAAAACACCGCCTCAGGCGGGGTCCGTCTTCTTGTGCGTCTTGCGGTCGGCGTGTCCCAGATCGCGCTCCGGGTCGATGACATCGCGGACCAGCTGCTTGAGCTTCGCCGCCTCCGGAAAACCGCCGTCGCGCTTGCGCTCCCAGATAAGCTGGTCGTTGCAGGAGATCGTGAAGATGCCGCCGGTGCCCGGCACCAGCGTCACCTCGCCGAGATCGGTACCGAAGGTCGAGAGCAGCTCCTGTGCCATCCAGCCGGCTCTGAGCAGCCACTGGCATTGCGTGCAGTAGGTGATGCGGATGGCGGGCCGCGGCTTCTCGCTCATGTCGGATCGAGTTCCGCTCATGGATCAGCCGATCAGGCCGCGCTGAGCTTGGCCATCGTTTCGTCGTCGACCTCGAAATTGGCGTAGACGCTCTGCACGTCGTCGTCGTCCTCAAGGGTGGCGACCAGCTTCATCAGCGACTGCGCCCGTTCTTCATCGACCGGCACGTTGTTCTGTGGCTGCCAGATCGGCTTGACCGACTCCGCTTCGCCGAGCGCGGCTTCGAGCGACTTAGATACCTCGCCGAGATTTTCGAAGCTGCAATAGACGGTGTGGCCTTCCTCGTCCGAGTCGACGTCGTCAGCACCGGCCTCGATCGCGGCTTCCATCACCGTGTCCGCGCTGCCGGCCGAAGCCGGGTAATAGATCTCGCCGACGCGGTTCCACATGAACGACACCGAGCCGGTTTCGCCGAGCGCCCCGCCGGCCTTGGTGAAGGCGGCGCGCACATTGGACGCCGAGCGGTTGCGGTTGTCGGTCAGCACCTCGACGATCAGCGCCACGCCGCCGGGGCCATAGCCCTCATAGCGCACGGCCTCGTAGTTCTCGGCATCTCCGGCGGAGGCCTTGTTGATGGCGCGCTGGATGTTGTCCTTCGGCATCGACACCGCCTTGGCGTTCTGCACCGCAAGGCGCAGCCGCGGGTTCATCGCCGGGTCCGGCGTGCCGGTCTTGGCGGCGACGGTGATTTCGCGTGCCAGCTTGGAAAACATTTTCGACCGCACCGCATCCTGGCGGCCTTTCCGGTGCATGATGTTCTTGAACTGCGAATGGCCAGCCATGGCACCCCTGTCGTGTTCGGCTAGAGCATTTCTCGGCCGGGCGCGATCACCCGGCAAATGCTCGAATTCAAAATTTCAGAACGCTGCAAGCGTGCCTGCGAAGGCCCGCGGGGCTCTCTGTCGGAATGGCCGGCTTATAGATAAATCGGCTCAATTCGTCCAGCCGGACCGTCGACCCTGACGGCGGACAGACCGAGATTGCCCTTGCAGCGCGGCATCATCCCTCCAGATCCGACTTCAGCCGGTCGAGGATGCTGATCGCATGGCCCGCATATTGGCCGATCCAGCGGTCGTGGATCTGCCTGATCGGCAGCGCGTTGAGATGGTTCCAGCGCTCGCGCCCCTCGCGCCTCGCCACGACCAGATCGGCCTCTTCCAGCACTTTCAGATGCATCATGACCGTGCAGCGATCCATGTCCGGGAAAGCCTCGCAGAGCGCCCCGGTGGTCTGCGGATGATTCTTGAGCCGGTCGAGCAACTCGCGCCGGCGCGAGTGCGCCAAGGCCTTGAAAACACGATCGTCCGAGGCTGGGCTTGACATGTTATGTTTTTATAACATATTGTTTCACGAGGCAAGGAAGGAGCTGTGGATATGTCTCTTGGATTCAGGATTTCCGGACGCATCGGCAAGCCGGTCGCCGAAGTCTTCGACGCCGTGGTCAACCCGACGAAGCTCAGCGGCTATTTCACCACCATTGGCGGCGCCTCTGCTCCGCTGGTCGCCGGCACCACCGTCACCTGGTGGAAGACGGTGCCGGTCGAGGTCGACGAGGTGATCAAGGATAGGCGTATCGTGCTGCGCTGGGACGCGGCCGACACTGACGGCAAGCCGGCCTACAAGACACGCATCGAGATGAACTTCGAGCCGTTGGACGACGGCGGCACCTTCGTTACCATCGCCGAGGCCGGCTGGCACGAAGGCGAGGTCGGACTGAAGAAATCCTACCTCAATTGCGAGGGCTGGTCGCAGATGCTCGCCTGCATGAAGGCGTATCTCGAATACGGCATCAATTTGCGCGACGGCTATTATCGCGCCGAGATGAAAGGCGAGCCGGCCAACGAGACCAATATTTGACTCCCTTTGAGCGAGGAGGCCCGGCCGTGAAGGTAACGCCGTTCCTGATGTTCGAAGGTCAGGCCGAGGAGGCCATGACCCTCTATTGCGACACCGTTCCAGAAAGCCGCGTTGTTCGACGTCACACGCTATGGCGCGGGTGAGGACGGACCCGAACGTGCGCTCAAGCTGGCCCGTGTCGTGATCGGCGGCACTGAGGTCATGGTCTTCAACAGCCCCGTGCATCACGCCTTCTCCTTCACGCCGTCGTTCTCGCTCTTCGTCGACTGTTCCTCCGAGGAGGAGCTCGATCGCATTGTCGGGGTGCTGGCCAAGGACGGCGCGTTTCTGATGCCGACCGACGATTACGGCTTCAGCCGCCGTTTCGCTTGGCTCAACGACCGCTTCGGCGTTTCCTGGCAGATCAACCTACCCTAGTTTAATGCCCGCCGCCGGACCGCTGCTTCTTTCGACGCCGCGCCAGCATGTTGAGGCCCTCGACCAGCGCGGAAAAACCCATGGCGGCGTAGATGTAGCCCTTGGGCACGTGATAGCCCATGCCGTCGGCAATCAGCGTCATGCCGATCATCAGCAGGAAGCCGAGCGCCAGCATCACGATTGTGGGGTTCTTGGCGATAAAGTTGGCGAGCGGCGTCGCCGCCAGCATCATCACGCTCACCGCCACGATGACAGCGATGTACATGATGGCGATTTCGTCGGTCATGCCGACGGCGGTGATGATGGAATCGATCGAGAAGACGAGGTCAAGCAGCAGGATCTGGAAGATCGCGCCAGCCAGGCTCATCTGCAGTGTGCCGCCCATCATCGAGTCCTGATGATCCTGCGGATCGACCGTGTGGTGGATTTCCTTGGTCGCCTTCCAGACAAGGAACAGGCCGCCGGCGATCAGGATCAGGTCGCGCCAGGAAAAGCCATGCCCGAACGCCGTGAACACCGGTGTCGTCAATTGCACGATGATCGAAATCGTGGCGAGCAGCACCAGCCGCATGCCCAGTGCCGCCGAGATGCCGAGTTTGCGGGCGCGGGCGCGCTGCGCTTCCGGCAGCTTGTTGGTCAGGATCGAAATGAAGATCAGGTTGTCGATGCCGAGCACCACCTCCAGCACCACCAGCGTCAGCAGCGCGATCCAGGCTGTGGGATCGGAGACAAAAGCAAAGTGCGGCGCCAGGAACTCGACAAGCTGCATGGAGGTCGTCCCCTCTACGATCTAGAGCAGTTTTCGCGGGTTTCGTCGCCAGTTAGGTACGACCGGTGCTCATATCAATATCATCACCAGAAGGACGGCGCGGTTTCCTCGAGTCTCGGCCCGCGGCGAAACGGCGCGATCTTCTCTGCAAGCCCGGTGCGGTCGGAGATTTCCACGCCGACGCCGCAGAGCGTCGCCGGTCCATTCGCGGCCTCGAAACGACCTTTCGGCACTTTCGACAGGAAGCGGTTGAGCGGCTCTTCCTTGTCCATGCCGAGCGAGGAATCATAGTCGCCGCACATGCCGGCGTCCGAAATATAGGCGGTGCCGCCGTTGAGTATCTGATGATCGGCGGTCGGCTGGTGCGTGTGGGTGCCGACCACAAGGCTGGCTCGGCCGTCGACGAAATGCGCGAAGCACATCTTTTCAGAAGTCGCCTCGGCATGGAAATCAATCACTGCCGCGTCGGCCTGCTCGCCAAGCGGACAGGCGGCAAGCTCGCGCTCGCCGGCCTGGAACGGATCGTCGAGCTCGGGATGCATGAAGACGCGCCCCATGATGTTGGCGACCAGCACCCGCGCGCCGTTCCTGGCGATATAGACGCCGGAACCACGCCCCGGCGTGCCCTTGGGAAAATTGGAGGGGCGCAGGAAGCGCTCCTCGCGCGGCGCGAAGACCAGCGCGTCGCGCTGGTCCCAGACATGGTTGCCGGTGGTGACGACATCCGCGCCCGCCGCGAGCGTCTCGCGAAATATCTCCTCGGTGATGCCGAAGCCGCCCGCGGCGTTCTCGCCATTGACGATGACGAAGTCGAGCTTGAAGTCGGATATCAAGCCCGGCAGCTGTTCCCACACCGCCGTGCGCCCAGTTTTTCCGACCATGTCGCCGAGGAAGAGAAGTCTCATACGATCCCGCGTCGAAAGTCCGCCAAGCAAAAGCTGCATGACTTTCCGCAAAAGATCATGCGTTTCTCAACCGCTTTTCTACAATTGCGGCGTGAACCGGCGCAACCCGCTCCCGGTGAGTATTTCCGAGATGATCACATGATGGTCTTATACGGCACCACCGCCCCGTCCTAGCAGCCGAAGGCGACGTCCTAACGCGCGCTCCGTCCGCGCAGCCAGAAAAACCAAACGTAGAAGACGGAGAAGCCGCCGGTACCTGCAAGGATCAACAGCATGCCGCGCCAGCCCTTCATTCCGGCGGTATCGAGGGTCGATGGATCGCCAGGGTCGTAGTAGAATTTCACCTTGTCGCCGATCGACGCCTCGTGGAGACCGACAAGGTTTCCCTTTCCGGACCAGGTCATCGGCACGTCGTCAACCACATAGGCGAGGGCGACATTGATGCGCTCTATGGCGAGGCCATTTTTGTGCATTTCAGTGAAAGGACTGACATCCGTCACGGTAGCGACCGTCTGCCCCCAGGCGGCTTGGTGGTACAGGGTGGTTCCGGTGATATGCAATCCCATCGCAAACAGTGCTGCCGCGATCAGAGCAAACGGCATCAGGATGAATCGCATGAAGACAAATCCCCTTGCTAACCTCAACTTGGATTGGATAGCAGGAATACTGTTGGATAGGTATTGGAATCGCGCGAAGCGGGTCGGAATATTCTAAGAGGCGGTAAACCGGCGTAACCCGCTCTCGGTGAGTATTTCCGGGATGATCACGTCATGGTTCTCATCCGGCACTTGCGACACCTCCTGGCAGTCGAACGCAATGCCGATCAGCCGCGGCGCCAGCCCTTTGTCGGCCAGCCTGGCGATCGCCCGGTCGTAATAGCCGGCGCCGTAGCCGATGCGGTGGCCGCGCGCGTCGAATGCTGCGAGCGGAACAAACATGAGCGAGGGGTCGAGCTCTTCGGCCTGCTCGTGCGGTCCGACCGTGCCGAAACCCATCTCGACCATTGGCGCGCCGCGCACCAGCTCGCGGAAGACGATGGTTGTCTTGTCGAGGATCGCCGGCAGGCAAAGCCTGGCGCCTTTCTCGCGCAGCGCGAACATCAGCGGCCGCACATCGACCTCGGAGCGCATCGGCCAGAAGCCGGAGACGATCTGGCCCGGTTCGACGGCGATCTGGTCACGCGCCGTCTCAGCCATTTCGAGCGCGATCTCGACCCGCCAGAATTCGTCCAGCGCATCCCGCCGCGCCAGAGCTTCCTTGCGAAGCTGTTTTTTCAGGTCTTTTGATGAGGTCATGCGCAGACGTTAGAAAAGGTCGTATCCGGACGAAGTTGCAGGAGCGACGCTTTCTACCGCATCAAATTCAAAAACGGGAGAGTGGCGATCCACACAACCGGTGGAGAGGTCGATCCCGGGTGCCTACAAAGTAGGTGGGCGCCGTGTGAGAAAACCCACGGGTCTTCCCAGGGACAGCTCCCTAAGGATCGATAAGGCCCCGGGGATAAGTTTCTCCTGCCGGGAAGCGCAGACCGCCAAAACCAATATAGGCCCATGGTTGACCGAGCGCCAGAAGGACACCGCTCCAAGCGGCCGCAAATCTGCGTCATGGGCCTTGCGGCGTTGTCATGCCTTGCACAGCCTGGCCAGCGTCCTTAGGGTCGCGGCCCAACGATCAGGAGAAGAAATGCGTTTCGAAGGCACCGCGGCTTACGTCGCCGACAAGGATTTGATGGCGGCGGTCAACGCCGCGATCGCTCTGGAGCGACCGTTGCTCGTCAAGGGCGAGCCGGGCACCGGCAAGACCGAACTCGCCCGTCAAGTGGCGGCGGCGCTCGGCCTCGATTTCATCGAATGGAATGTCAAATCGACCACCAAGGCGCAGCAGGGCCTCTACGAGTATGACGCCGTCTCGCGGCTGCGCGACAGCCAGCTCGGTGACGACCGGTTCAGCGACATCAAGAACTACATCAAACGCGGCAAGCTGTGGGACGCCTTCGCGGCACCGAAAAAGGTCGTTCTCCTGATCGACGAGATCGACAAGGCCGACATCGAATTCCCCAACGATCTTCTGCAGGAACTCGACCGGATGGAGTTTTTCGTCTACGAGACCGGCGAGACCATCCGCGCCGAATTTCGGCCGATCGTAATCATCACCTCCAACAACGAGAAGGAGTTGCCGGACGCCTTTCTGCGCCGCTGCTTTTTCCACTACATCCGCTTCCCCGATATCGAGACGCTGCACCGGATCGTCGACGTGCATTATCCCGGCATCAAGCAGAATCTCGTGCGGGCCGCGCTTACCCAGTTCTACGAGATCCGTGACGTGCCCGGGCTGAAGAAGAAACCATCTACCTCCGAAGCGCTCGACTGGATCCGACTGCTGGTCGCCGACGACATCGCGCCGGAGGATCTGCGCGCCGATCCGAAGAATATATTGCCGAAGCTGCATGGCGCGCTGCTCAAGAACGAGCAGGACGTGCACCTCTTCGAACGCTTGGCCTTCATGGCCAGGCGCCAGCAATAGGCTTGGCAGCAATAGCGCTTTGTCTGTCTGTGGACCGTTGCCGACAGGCGGCGGTTGCCGCAGCTTCCGACCAAAACATTGGAGGAAAACATGTCCGAGATCACCGTTCGCCCGCTTGCCCAGTCCGACCGCTCCGACTGGCGCCGGCTGTGGACCGCCTATCTCACCTTCTACGAGACCAAGCTGCCGGACGAGGTCTACGACGTCACCTGGAAACGCCTGTTCACGGCGGGCGAGTTCGAGCCGAAAGGCTTTATCGCCACGCTTGAGGGCAAGGCCGTCGGCCTGACCCACTATCTCTACCACCGCTCCTGTTGGTCTGAGGTCAACACCTGCTATCTGCAGGATCTGTTCGCCGACCCCGAAGTGCGCGGCAAGGGCATCGGCGCGGCGTTGATCAAAGCGGTGCAGGACGAGGCGGGCAAGATCGGCGTGAAGAACGTCTACTGGATGACGCACGAGACCAACGCCACCGCGCGCCGGCTGTACGACCATGTGGCGCGGCGCACGGGCTTCATCGAGTACGATCTGTTGTGAAACGGTTGAAACCGGTCCAGCTGCGCAATATATTGCGCATTGGAAAGCCGCCGTGCCGCTGATTGAGACTAACACGCGCAAGATCATAGCGCGGCTTTTGCGCGATGGGCTGGTCGAGCGTCGGAGGCGGCAAGCACGACAAATACGAGCACCCGGGAAACCGGATGTGACCATCATCGTGCCGCGGCACCGCGAGCAATCTCCGGGCGTTGCACGCTCGATCGCCAAGCTCGCCGGATGGATTTGAGGCCTGATCGCATGACGCATTATATTGGAGTTCTGGACGGCGCAGATAATGTCTGGGGAATCCGGGTCCCCGACCTCCCGGGCTGCCATGGCGGCGGCGCCAGCCCCGAGGAGGCGATTGCCGATGCAACATCGGCGATACGCGAATGGGCTGAAACTCGGTTGGCAAAGCACGTCTCGTTACCCGAAGCACGAACGGTGGCGGACTTGTTACGATCAGGTGAGATCGATAGCGCCGCAGGCGAGTCTGCCGTCATGATCCCGCTGCTGATCGACTCCGGTCGGTCAGTCCGGGCAAACCTGTCGTTGGACGCGGGTCTACTTGCGGCGATCGATACTGAAGCCAGCCGCCGGGGCCTGACGCGCTCTGCCTTCATTGCGAGTGCCGCGCGTGAAAAGATCGAGGGGCAGAGATAGCCGTCTGGCGATGTTCATCCCCTTCTTCCTTGAACTGAAAGCCGCGCGGGTTCCCGTTTCGCTCCGGGAGTATCTGACGCTGCTGGAAGGCCTGGAAGCTGGGCTGGTCGACTACGACGTCGAGGGTTTTTACTACCTCGCGCGCTCGGCCCTGGTGAAGGACGAGCGCCATATCGACCGTTTCGATCAGGTGTTCGCGCATGTCTTCAAGGGCGTCGAAGCGCTCGCCGGCCCGGACGCTGTCGACGTCGCCAACATTCCCGAGGAATGGCTGCGCCGGCTCGCCGAAAAGCACCTGAGCGACGAGGAGAAGAAGCTGGTCGAGGCGCTGGGTGGCTTCGACAAGCTGATGGAGACGCTGAAGCAGCGCCTGGAGGAGCAGAAGGGCCGGCACCAGGGCGGTTCGAAATGGATCGGCACCGGCGGCACCTCGCCCTTCGGCGCCTATGGCTACAATCCGGAAGGCGTGCGCATCGGCCAGCACGAAAGCCGCCACCGTCGCGCAGTGAAAGTCTGGGACAAGCGCGAGTTCAAGAACTTCGACGACGCGATCGAGCTCGGCACCCGCAACATCAAGGTGGCGCTGAAGCGGCTGCGGCGCTGGGTGCGCGAGGGCGCCGAGGAAGAGTTCGACCTGCCCGGCACCATCCGCGCCACCGCCGAGCACGGCTATCTGGACGTGAGAACCCGGCCGGAGCGGCGCAACGCGGTGAAGCTCCTGATGTTCTTCGACGTCGGCGGCTCGATGGATGGTCACGTCAAAACCGTCGAGGAGCTGTTCTCCGCCGCGCGCGCCGAATTCCGCCAGCTCGAGTATTACTACTTCCACAACTGTCTTTACGAGCGCGTCTGGAAGGACAATCGCCGCCGCCTGGCCGAGACGATCCCCACCTTCGACCTCATCCACAAATATGGGCCGGACTATAAGGTGATCGTGGTCGGCGACGCCTCGATGAGCCCTTACGAAATTGCGCATCCCGGCGGCTCGGTCGAGCACTGGAACCCGGAGGCCGGCGGCGTCTGGCTGGGTCGGCTGCTGCAGCAGTGGCCGAACGCGGTCTGGTTGAACCCTGAGGCTGAGAAGAACTGGCGCTACACCCATTCCATCGCGATGATCAGCGACATCTTCGGCGGCCGCATGTTCCCGCTGACGCTTGCCGGGCTCGAAGCGGCAACGAAGCAGCTATCGAGGAAGCATTGAGCGTGACAGTAATTCGCGGAAACCAGCGGCGATTGCGTTGTCAGTCCCAGCGCTGGTCAGTGGTGTAACAAACACCTATCTTCGTGCGAACATGACATGCCAACCAACAACGAGCCGCCAAGGCCGAGGAGATTTCATGGACACCCACGCCTATCCCGTCACCCGCACCGATGCTGAGTGGCGCGCCCGGCTGACGCCGGAGCAGTATGCCGTCATGCGCAACCACGGCACCGAGCGTCCCGGCAGCTGCGCCCTGCTCTACGAGAAGCGCGCCGGCACTTTCTTCTGCGTCGGCTGCGACCAGCCGCTGTTCGAATCCAAGCTGAAGTTCGAGAGCGGAACCGGCTGGCCGAGCTTCAACGATCCGGTCCCGGGCTCGATCGAGACCACCGTCGACCGCAGCTACGGCATGGTCCGCACCGAGTGCCACTGCTCGCGTTGCGGCAGCCATCTCGGCCATGTCTTCGAGGACGGTCCGCCGCCGACCGGCCTGCGCTATTGCATCAACGGCGTGTCGCTGCGCTTCGAGCCGGCGGCCTGACAGCCAGTTCGTGGTAGCTTTGTAAGGGCGGCTTCGGCCGCCCTTTTCGATTCAGACGACGACCGTCGCGATCAGCCAGAGCGCCGAGCCCAGCATCATCAACTGCGCCTTGAAGCCGCCGGCCGTTTCCGCCGTCCGCCAGACGGCAAGGGCGAGAAAGATGTTGTAGGGGGCGGGAAGGAAATGCACCGTGAGCACCAGCCAGAGCGGCAGCTTCAGCCCAAGCAGGACAAGCGCCAGCGCGGACGAAGCGATGTTGATCGCCGTGCCGGCGAGCAGCATGTCGCGCCAGAACAGCCGGTCGAGCGGCACAATGCCTTGCCAGCGCGAGCGGAAGAAGCCGGCAACCATCTGTGCTCTACTCCTGCCTCAGCACTTGGGTGACGGCTTGCTCGAAGCGCGAGCATTCCGTCGCCAGCCAGTCGGCCATGGCCGGCCAATTGTCCTCGGCAAAGCAGTTGACCCGCCACTGCGAATTGATGCCGAGATTCTGCGCGCTCTGCTCCGGCCTGAGCTTCAGCCGCGCCTCGATCGCCGGTTGGAACGGCATCAGCCGCGTCCAGACCTCCGTCGCGCCGAGCTTCTCGTTGCGGCCGAAGAAGACGCCGACCACGTTCTCGCTGGGCGCGACATACATGGACAGCACCAGGGCGAACTCCGGCATTCCGCGCTGCCAGAACCATGGCCCGCGTCGCGCCAGCCGCGCCCTTTCTTCCGGGTGCCGTTCGGCGAACAGCGCCCAGAACCCGCGATGCCGGAACTCCGAAGCGCGATGGCCGCCGAAGTCGAACTCACTCATGGCCGTCCCTAGAGGGCAATTCCAGGAAAGTGTAACGGTTTCCGTCGGAATTGCGCAAAAGCAAATGGTTGGAGCAGTTCAGCGATTCCATCAAAACGCTGAGCTGATCTAGCCGCGCGCCTTAGACCATGCCGAGCGCGGCCTTATACAGATCGAGGATCGACTCCTCCTCCTGGCGCTCGGCCTGATCCTTCTTGCGCAGCCGGACGATGGTGCGGATCGCCTTGGTATCGAAGCCGGTGCCCTTGGCCTCGCCATAGACGTCCTTGATGTCGTCGGAAATCGTCTTCTTTTCTTCCTCGAGCCGCTCGATGCGCTCGATGATGGCGCGCAGCTGGCCGGCGGCTACAGTCTGGCTGGTCTCGGTGATCTCGTCGGCCATTTTTTCTCTCCGCGTTTTTTTGCGCCACGGCGATTCCCGCCCGGCAAAATTGGAGCGGGTTCGATGCCCGAGCAGGCGCGGCGGGTCAAGACATTATCGATGCGGCATGAAGGGTTGGAGCACCCCAGGCTGTGCTGAGATTCTGGTCAGGCCGAGCCGGAGTCGAAGACGGGCGCGAAGCGGGCGAGAACGGTTGTTCCGAGAACCGGAGCCGAGCGTGCTTGGAGTACGTGGGCATGGGCCTAAGCTGGCCGTAGCCTTAACTGCGACGTGGCTGGTGAGTGCTTCGGCGGCGAAGGCCGGAACCCCAGGAAGCCGGCGTTTGCAGGCCGGCCTCACCTGAAGATCAGCACATTCAGCCAAAGGCGATGAGCAAATCCTTCGCATCGATCTGGTCGCCGGCCTTGACCAGCACCTCTGCCACCACGCCGTCGCGCTCGGCGTGCAACGCGGTCTCCATCTTCATCGCCTCGATCGAGAGCAGCACGTCGCCCGCCTTGACCGCCTGGCCTGGCGCCACGGCAAGAGCCGACACCACGCCCGGCATCGGCGCCCCGACATGCGCCTCGTTGCCCGGCTCGGCCTTGCGCCGCGCCTTGGCGGCCGAAGCGCCATGCGCGCGGTCCGGCACCTTCACGCGACGCGGCTGGCCGTTGAGCTCGAAGAAGACGGTGACCATGCCTTTTTCGTCGACGTCACCGAACGCCTGGCAGCGTATCACCAGGGTCTTGCCCTTCTCGATGTCGACGAAGATCTCGTCTTCCGACTTCATGCCGTAGAAATAGGTCGGCGTCGGCAGCACGCTGACCGGGCCATAGGTCTCCTGAGCGGCGGCGAAGTCGGTGAAGACTTTCGGATACATCAGCCAGGAGGCGAATTCGAACTCGGTGAGCTTGCGCTCGAGCTTCTCCTCGATCTCCTTGCGGCTGGCCTTGAGGTTCGCCGGCTTGAGCAGCGAGCCGGGCCGGACGGTGATCGGCTTTTCGCCCTTCAGCGCCTTCTTCTGCAGCGCTTGCGGCCAACCGCCGGGCGACTGGCCGAGATCGCCGCGCAGCATCGAGACGACCGAATCCGGGAAGGCGATGTCCTTCGCCGGGTTCTCGACATCGGCGACTGTGAGGTCCTGGCTCACCATCATCAGCGCCATGTCGCCGACCACTTTCGACGACGGCGTCACCTTGACGATGTCGCCGAACATCAGGTTGACGTCGTGATAGGCCTGCGCCACCTCGTGCCAGCGCGTTTCGAGCCCAAGCGAGCGCGCCTGTTCCTTGAGATTGGTGAACTGGCCGCCCGGCATCTCGTGCAGATAGACTTCCGAGGCCGGTCCCTTGAGGTCGCTTTCAAAGGCGGCGTATTGGTTGCGAACCGCTTCCCAGTAGAACGAGATGTGGCGGATCCACTGCGGGTCGAGGCCGGGGTCGCGCTCGGTGCCCTTGAGCGCCTCGACGATCGAGCCGAGGCAAGGCTGCGAGGTGTTGCCGGAGAACGAATCCATCGCCGCGTCGATGGCGTCGACGCCGGTCTCGACCGCCGCCAGCACCGTCGCCGCCGACAGGCCGGAGGTGTCATGCGTGTGGAAATGGATCGGCAGGTCGGTCTCTTCGCGCAGCGCCTTGAACAGCACGCGCGCCGCCGAGGGCTTCAACAGGCCCGCCATGTCCTTGACGGCGATGATATGCGCGCCGGCCGCTTCCAGTTCCTTCGCCAGCCCGACATAATATTTCAGGTCGTATTTGGCGCGCGCCGGATCGAGTATGTCGCCGGTGTAGCACATCGCCGCTTCGATCAGCTTGCCCTCGGCACCCACCGCGTCCATCGCGACGCGCATGTTCTCGACCCAGTTCAAGCAGTCGAAGACGCGGAACAGGTCGACGCCGCCGGCGGCTGCCTGTTTGACGAAATGCTGCACGACATTGTCGGGATAGTTGGTGTAGCCGACGCCGTTGGCGCCGCGCAGAAGCATCTGCAGCAGAAGATTGGGGGCTGCCTCGCGCACTCTGCTCAGACGCTCCCACGGATCCTCGGTGAGGAAGCGCATGGCGACGTCGAAAGTGGCGCCGCCCCAGCATTCCAGTGAGAGCAGCTGCGGCAGCGCGCGCGCATAGGTGCCGGCGATGCCGGCGATGTCGTAGGTGCGCATGCGGGTGGCGAGCAGCGACTGGTGTCCGTCGCGCATCGTCGTGTCGGTAACGAGCACCTGGGCTTGCTCGCGCATCCATACCGCGAACTTCTGAGGCCCGAGCGCGTCGAGCCGCTGCTTGCTGCCGTCCGGCACCTTGCCGTTGAGATAGGGCACCACAGGTGCCGCCGCATCCGCCTTCGGCACCGGCCGTCCGCGCGTCTCGGGATGGCCGTTGACGCTGACGTCGGCGAGATAGTTGAGCAGCTTGGTGGCGCGGTCCTGCCGCTTGACCTGCTCGAACAGCTCCGGCGTCGTGTCGATGAACTTGGTGGTGTAGGAATTGTCGGCGAAGCTCGGGTGGTTGATGATCGCTTCGAGGAAGGTCAGATTGGTGGCGACGCCGCGGATGCGGAACTCGCGCAATGCCCGGTTCATGCGCGCGATCGTCTCGGCCGGCGTCGGCGCCCAGGCCGTCACCTTTTCGAGCAGCGGATCGTAGAACCGGGTGATGACCGCGCCCGAATAGGCGGTGCCGCCGTCGAGGCGGATGCCGAAGCCGGTGGCGCCGCGATATGCGGTGATGCGCCCGTAATCGGGGATGAAATTGTGTTCCGGGTCCTCGGTGGTGATGCGGCACTGCAGGGCGTGGCCGTTGAGCTTAATGTCCTTCTGCGCCGGCACGCCGGACTCCGGCGTGCCGATGGCGAAGCCGTCGAGGATGTGGATTTGCGCCTTCACGATATCGATGCCGGTCACCATCTCGGTGACGGTATGCTCGACCTGGATGCGCGGGTTGACCTCGATGAAATAGAACTTGCCGGTGTCGGCGTCCTGCAGGAACTCGACGGTGCCGGCTCCGATGTAGCTGGTCTCGCGCGCGATCTTCAGCGCGTAGGCGCAGAGTTCCTCGCGCAGTTTCTCGCCGAGGTAGGGAGCCGGGGCACGTTCGACGACCTTCTGGTTACGGCGCTGGATCGAGCAGTCGCGCTCGAACAGGTGCACGGCATTGCCCTGCGTGTCGCCCAGCACCTGCACCTCGACATGGCGGGCGCGCTCGATCAGCTTTTCGAGATAGACCTCGTCCTTGCCGAAAGCGGCTTTCGCCTCGCGCTTGCCTTCCATGACTTCGCGCGCGAGGTCGGCTTCAGCGCGGATGGCGCGCATGCCGCGGCCTCCGCCACCCCACGAGGCCTTGAGCATCACCGGATAGCCTATTTCCGCAGCGAGCTTTTTCACCTCGTCCATATCGTCGGGCAGCGGATCGGTGGCGGGCACGACCGGCACGCCGACCGCGATCGCCAGGTTGCGCGCCGCCACCTTGTTGCCGAGCCGGCGCATCGTCTCGGGCTTCGGCCCAATGAAGGTGATGCCGGCGGCAGCGCAGGCCTCGGCGAATTCGGGGCTTTCCGACAACAGGCCGTAGCCGGGGTGGATCGCATCCGCACCCGAGAGGCGCGCGACGCGGATCACCTCGTCGATCGACAGATAGCTTTCGATCGGACCCATGTCCTTGGTGAGATGCGGACCGCGCCCGACCTGGTAGCTTTCGTCGGCCTTGAAGCGGTGCAGCGAATATTTGTCCTCTTCCGCCCAGATCGCCACGGTTTTGAGGCCTAGCTCGTTGGCCGCGCGAAAGACGCGGATGGCGATTTCGGACCGGTTGGCGACGAGGATCTTCGTGATTGCCAAGGACTGGGCTCCAGTAGCGGAAGGTGAGGTGAACCGGCGCAATGATTAGCGTGAAAATGCTGCAGCGCAAACAAAATAGCGCGACACTTCAATCGATTTAAATCGTTTGTTTGCGCCAAACCTTCGCGACGGCCTCCGAGCGCCTGGACGACAACGCCGACGAACTCGGCGAGGGACACGAAGGCAGGATGGATGCGCGGCCAACAAAAAATGCCCGGCGCTCAGCGCCGGGCATCTCGGAAAGTCGGCTCTTCTTTGCCGGCTTATTGCTCGAAGTAGGAGTACTTGCCGTCTTCACCCTTCTTCCAGGTGTACATGACATAGTCCGGGCGGGTGATGTCGCCCTTGGAGTCATACCCAATGTCGCCGATGGCGGTCTTCCAGGGGCCGCCCGACTTGATCGTCTCGGCGACTTTCTGCGCATCGTCGGCGGAGCCGGTCTTCGTGATGGCCGCAGCGATGATCTGGATCGCGGCGTAGGAGTAGAGCGTGTAGGCCTCCGGTTCGAAACCGGCAGCGCGGAACTTCTCCACGAGCTCCTTGGCGTTCGGGTTCTTGCGCGGATCCGGCGCGAACGTCATCAGCGTGCCTTGGACGGCGTCGCCGGCGATCGAGGCGAGCTCGTTCGACACGATGCCGTCGCCCGACATGAACTGGGCCTTGAGGCCCTGGTCGGCGAGCTGGCGGATGATGAGGCCGGCTTCCGTATGCAGGCCGCCATAGTAGACGACGGAGATACCGGCTTCCTTCATCTTGGCGATGAGCGCCGAGAAGTCCTTGTCGCCGACATTGATGCCTTCATACATGGCTTCGTTGACGCCATTGGCGTTGAGCGCCTTCTTGGTTTCATCGGCAAGGCCCTGGCCATAAGGGGTCTTGTCATGGATGAGCGCGATCTTGGCGTCCTTGAAGTTCTTGGCGACATAGTCGCCGGCAACCTTGCCCTGTTGGTCGTCGCGTCCGCAGGTGCGGAACGTATTCCACATGCCGCGTTCGGTGAACTTGGGATTGGTCGCGGCCGGCGTGATTTCGAGGATGCCATTCTCGGCATAGACTTCCGACGCAGGAATTGAGACGCCCGAATTGAAGTGGCCATCGACGAACTTGATGCCGTCGGCGACAAACTTGTTGGCGACCGAGATGCCCTGCTTCGGATCCGACACGTCGTCACCCACGCTCAGCTTAAGCTGCTGGCCGAGGACTCCGCCAGCCGCGTTGATGTCGGCGACCGCCTGTTCGGCGCCCTTCTGCAGCTGCGCGCCGAAGGCCGCGTTCGGACCGGTGATCGGACCGGCGACGCCGATCAGAATGTCGGCCCACGCGCTGCCGCTGAACGCGATGAACGCGGTCAGCGCCACGGCGGACAAGAGTGATTTTTTCATTGAAACGCTCCCATTTACGGAGTGGGCGTGGATGATACTTTCATGCGATGCCCACCCTTATCGCAGAAAGCATAGAATGCCGATTTTCAGGCACTTGTCACGCCAAATTCATTCCCCGGAACGGCGTTGATCATGAACGTCAACCCTTTGGTTTCCAGCTCAATAAGGAGGCTCTTTCGTAGAGCCAATTATACTGAGTGACCATCTGGTTCGTGCGCGTGTATTGATAACCAAGGAAGCCCAGTATCATTAGCACGATGGTGTCGACGATATAGTAGTGCAGCGAAAACATCGTGCCGTCGAACAGCGCGTGGTGGATGAACCTTATGCCGATGCCGAGTCCGAGCATATAGAGGAACAGCTGAAAGAAGCTGCGCCAAGTCTGCGCGCTCGCCTTGCCGGTCATCCACGCCGCCCATCCGCCGAGCAGGCAGGTGACGAACAGGAACTGCCAGATCGAGGCTTCCTCGTAGAGAATGCCCTGCATGATGAAGTCTCCTGAACTCAGTGGTGGCCGCCTTCGAGATAGGCGGCGCGCACTTCCGGATTGGCGAGCAGCTCCTTGCCGGTGCCGCTCATCGTCACATTGCCGTTGACCATGACGTAGCCGCGATTGGCGAGCTTCAGCGCGCCGAAAGCGTTCTGCTCGACTAGGAACACGGTCAGCCCTTGGGTCCGGTTCAATTCGCGGATTGCATCGAAGATCTGCTTGACGATCAGCGGCGCCAATCCCAGCGACGGCTCGTCGAGCAGAAGCAGCTTCGGCCGGGCCATCAGCGCACGGCCGATCGACAGCATCTGCTGCTCGCCGCCCGAGAGCGTGCCGCCGCGCTGGCCGATGCGCTCCTTCAGCCGCGGGAACAGCGCAAACACCTTCTCGGCATCCTCGTCAAAATGTTTTAGGTTGTCGAGGCTGGCGCCCATCTGCAGGTTTTCCATCACCGTCATGCGCGGAAAGATGCGGCGTCCCTCAGGCGACTGGGCGATGCGCATCCGCGCGATCTCGTGCGTCGGCAACTGCGTGATGTCGTTGCCGGCAAAGGTGATGGAGCCGCTGCGCGCACGCGGCGCGCCGAAGATCGTCATCATCAACGTCGACTTGCCGGCGCCATTGGCCCCGATCAGCGCCACGATCTCACCTTGGTTGACGGTGACGTCGACACCGTTCAGCGCACGGATGTTGCCATAATAGGTCTGCACGCCCTTGATATCGAGCAGCGTTGTGCCGGCCATTACTTATGCCCTCCGCGCGGCTTGGCTGTCGAGGATTTCGCGGCCGGCTTGCCCGTGGCCCGCTCGGACGACTTTCTTGGCGCTTTGGCCTTGGCATCGACCTGAGCCGCTTTGGAGGCGCCTCTCGATACCATGACCCGTTCGCCCTCGTCCGCGTGTTCGACAGTGTCGGAAACCGGCCCCGCCATCATCGAGGCGGAACTGCCCGGCCCGTGCGCCGCATCAGGCCCGGTATCCAGCTGCTCGATGACATCCTCGTCGCCGACTTCGGTCAGCACCTCTTCCACTTCCTCGTCGTCGACGCCGAGATACGCGGCAATCACGCGCGGATCGGTCCGGACCGACTGCGGGCTGCCGTCGGAGATCTTGCGGCCGTACTCCAGCACCACGACGTGGTCGGAGATCTGCATGACCACCGACATGTCGTGCTCGATGAGCAGGATCGACGTGCCGGTGTTGTCCTTGATGTCCATCAACAGTTCATTGAGCGAGGCCGATTCCTTCGGATTGAGACCGGCGGCCGGCTCGTCGAGGCACAAAAGCTCAGGTCCGGTGCACATGGCGCGCGCGATCTCCAGCCGCCGTTGCGCGCCATAGGGCAGGTCGCCGGCCGGATCGTCGGCGCGGTCGACGAGATTGGCCTTTTCCAACCAGTGCTTGGCGAGATCGATCGATTCAGCCGAGGCCTGCCGGTAGCTGGAGAAGCCGAACAGGCCGAGGAAGGTATAGCCCGAGGCCTTCATCAGCTTGTTGTGCTGGGCGACCAGGAGGTTCTCCAGCAGCGTCATGCCCGAGAACAGGCGGATGTTCTGGAAGGTGCGCGCTACCTTGGCGCGCGCGGGGATCTCGTGATTGGGCAGGCGCTCGAGCAAATAGTTCGAGCCGTCGCGCCGGCTGAGCGTGATCATGCCTTCCGAAGGTTTGTAGAAGCCGGTGATGCAATTGAACACGGTCGTCTTGCCGGCGCCGTTCGGTCCGATCAGCGCGGTGATCTCGCCGCGCTTGGCCTGGAACGACAGGTCGCCGATGGCGATCAGGCCGCCGAACTTCATCGACAGATGCTCGACCTGCAGGATGAAGTCGTTCATGGAAACTTGCGCGTTCATCAGCCGTGGCCCTCCTTGGTGAAGGAGCCTGAGACCGCTTTTCGCTCCTTGAGGAAGGCTGTTGGTTCTCGACTGCCGACGAAGCCGCGCGGCTTCCACAGCATGACGATCACCATCGCAACGCCGAACAATAGCATGCGGTAGAGCTCCGGCGTGAAGTCCGGACCGAACACCACCTTGAGGAAGCCCAGCTCGCGCAGGATCTCGGTGCCGCCGATCATCACCAGCGCCGCCACCGCGATACCGCCCAACGAGCCCATGCCGCCGAGCACGACGATGGCCAGGATGATCGCCGATTCAAGGAAGACGAAGGATTCCGGGCTGACGAAGCCCTGGCGCGCGGCGAAGAACGAGCCGGCGAAGCCGCCGAACATGGCGCCGGTAGCGAACGCCGTCAGCTTGGTGGTGGTGGTATTGATGCCGAGCGAGCGGCAGGCGATCTCGTCCTCGCGCAGCGCTTCCCAGGCGCGGCCCACCGGCAGGCGGCGGAGCCTGATGGTGACGAAGGCGGTGAGGAAGCAGAGCGCCAGGATGAGATAATAGAGGAAGATCTTGTAGTAGGCGCCCGACTGGGCGATGCCCAGCACCTTGGCGATGTAGTTCGGGTCCGAGACGTTGAACGACATGAGCCCGAAGAAGGAGACCTTCGGGATGCCGGAAATGCCGGCCGAGCCATTGGTCACCTCACGCCAGTTGATCAGCACCAGACGGATGATCTCGCCGAAGGCGAGCGTGACGATCGCCAGATAGTCGCCGCGCAGCCGCAGCACCGGGAAGCCGAGCATGACGCCCCAGAAGGCGGCCATGGCGCCGGCGGCAGGCAGCAGGATCCAAAACGACAGGCCAAAATGCGTGCCGAGCAGCGCATAGGCATAGGCGCCAACGGCGTAAAAGGCGACATAGCCGAGGTCGAGCAGGCCGGCTAGCCCGATGACGATGTTGAGGCCCCAGGCCAGCATCACATAGATCAGGATCTGGATGCCGAAATTGTCGACCCATTTGAGCGAGCCCTGGAAGCCGAACAGGAGCACCATCGCCACTGGATAGAGGATCAGCACCGTGGCGCCGATCTTGTTGAAGTTTCGCCGCACGAAGCCGGGCTCCACGGCGACTGCAGGCGCCTTGGCCCTTTCAGCCCTTGATCGTTCGAGCGCCGGAACCGCATAGGCAACATAGAGGAAGCGCCCGACGACAACGGCGAGAACCACCAGGGCGAGCAGGCCCCAGCGCTGCACCAGGATCAGCTCGTTGTTGATGTTCTGATCGGTCCTGAGACCGATGAACAGCACGAACAGGCCGAGCGCGATGGCGCCGGCGTAGAGCGCTTCGCGGAACGCGCGCTGGATGGGAGTAGCGACGACGTCGCGCTCCGGAGAAACGGTAACGGCCATGAGGATCAGACCTTTTCGACTTCAGGCCGGCCCAGGATGCCGGAGGGCAGGAAGATGAGCACGATCGCCAGGATCGAGAAGGCCGCGACGTCCTTGTAGTCGATCGAGAAATAGGCCGACCACATGCTCTCGATGAAGCCGATCAAAAGCCCGCCGAGCACTGCGCCCGGCAGCGAGCCGATGCCGCCAAGCACCGCCGCCGTGAAGGCCTTCACGCCCGGCACGAAACCGTCTGAGAAGACCACCACGCCATAATACATCAAGAAAAGCGTCCCGGCGACCGCGGCAAGCGCTGCGCCCATGATGAAGGTGATGGAGATAGTGCGGTCGACGTCGACGCCAAGCAGCGCCGCCATCTTGCGGTCCTGCTCGCAGGCGCGCTGCGCCCGCCCCAATGCCGTCCTGTTGACGAGATACCAGAAGATCGCCAGCAGCACGGCAGTGACGAGCACGATGATGATCTGCTTCAGCGAGACGCTGATGCCGTCGATCGTATAGACCTGGCTGACCAGCGGCGGGATCGGCTTGTTGCGCGGCCCTTGCGTGACCTGCACGAAGTTGGACAGGGCGATCGACATGCCGATGGCGGTGATCAGCGGCGCGAGCCGGAACGATCCGCGCAGCGGCCTGTAGGCCACCTTCTCGATCGTCCAGTTGTAAAGACTGGTGAGCAGCATGCCCACGATCATCATGATCAGGAGCGCCACCACCACCGGCACCGAATAGAACATCGCGCCGAGGATCAGGAAGACGATGAGGGCCGTGAAGGCGCCCACCATGAAGATATCGCCATGGGCGAAATTGATCATGCCGATGATGCCGTAGACCATCGTGTAGCCGATCGCGATCAGCCCGTAGATAGATCCCAGCGTCAGCCCGTTGATAAGCTGCTGGACGAAATACTGCATATTTAAGCGGCTCCCCTGGAATGTCGCCTTCGAGGACGCATTCCTTTTCGTATTGCCCCTAGTCGTAAAGTTTCAAGCCCGGATTGCAACGTGATTTTTCAATCGCCGCGCGTGGTTTGGAAGCACGCTGCCCGATTGCCCGCTTTCTCGCACCCGGCCCCTGGACTATCGCGGACCCTATCATTGGCACAACGCAATGTCTTTGACGATTAAGCCGTATCATGCGCGTCGTTTCGAAGAAATCGCCGTCAAAATAAATTGATGAGAAGATTCCTTGCGTCAGCGGCAGCGCTCGATTTTGCCGTCCCGCGCATTCCGCCAAGTCAGGATTCTGCTCGGTATGACGGTCATGTGACGGCGAGGCGAACGGCGGCCGAAATCACCTTTGCCGATTGGTTCGGTAGTCAGGTTTCGACGAACGACGAGGCGGCCTGACGCCGAACGGGAGCGATCAGGTGACGATGAACCCGTGCGCGAACGGATCGCGGTCGTCGATGAAGATGGTGTTCAGTCCGGTCATGCGCGCCCAGCCGCCGATCGAGGGGATGATGGCTGGTTTGCCGGCAACGCTGACCTCCTTTTCGACCCTGCCCTTGAACAGCGAGCCGATGATCGACTCATGGACAAAACTGTCGCCGACCTCGAGCCTGCCCTTGGCGTGGAGCTGCGCCATGCGCGCCGAGGTGCCGGTGCCGCAAGGCGAGCGGTCGATCGCCTTGTCGCCATAGAACACGGCATTGCGGGCATCGGCCTCGGCATCTCTCGGCTTGCCGGTCCACAGCATGTGCGACAGCCGGTTGATGCCCGGGTTCTCCGGATGCACGAACGAGTATTTCTCGTTCAGGCGCTGGCGCACAAGCGGGCTCCAGGCGATGAGGTCGGCGGCCGAATGGTCGGCCATGTCGCGGTAGTTCTCCTGCGGCTCGACGATGGCATAGAAATTGCCGCCATAAGCGACGTCGACGCTGATCTCGCCAAGCACCGGGCACTCCACCGACAGCCCTTCGGCGTAAAGGAAGGACGGCACGTTGGTGATGCGCACCTCCTCGACATATTCGCCGACCTGTTTGTATTCGGCGACGACTAGGCCGGCCGGCGTGTCGAGCCTGAGCACGCCCGGCGTCTTCGGCCTCACCAGCCCATGCTCGATCGCCATCGTCACGGTGCCGATGGTGCCGTGGCCGCACATCGGCAGGCAGCCCGAGGTTTCGATGAAGAGGATCGCGATATCGCAGTCCTCGCGCGTCGGCGGATAGAGGATCGAGCCGGACATCACGTCATGACCGCGCGGCTCGAACATCAGCCCGGTCCGGATCCAGTCATATTCGGCGAGGAAATGCGCCCGCCGTTCCATCATCGTCGCGCCTTCTAGCAGTGGGCCGCCGCCGGCAACCAGCCTCACCGGATTGCCGCAGGTGTGGCCGTCGATGCAGAAGAAGGATGTCTTGGCCATGATGGCTCCCTGAAATATCAGAATTCTGGCGAATTGTCAGAACCGTTGCGGGCGGAAAGGAGTGAGATCGATCGGCGGCTCCTGCCCGAGAAGGAGATCTCGGATCGAGCGGCCGGTCGCTGCCGCCTGGGTCAGGCCGAGATGGCCGTGGCCGAAAGCGTAGACGATGTTCGGCGCCCGCGCCCTGCCGATGACCGGCAGCGAATCCGGCAGCGATGGCCGGAAGCCCATCCACTCGCGGCCGCCCGAC
>NZ_RZSV01000067.1:0-25868 GCF_004023205.1 Mesorhizobium sp. M1A.F.Ca.IN.020.03.2.1
TTCTCGGTGCGCGTGCGTTCGAAAACCACCGGATCGAAGGGCGCGAGCAGGGCGCGAGCCTCGATGCGGCGCGGAAAGCGGGCATCCTTGTGGAGATAGGCGGGCTTGTCCCAGCCTTCGACCTTCGCCGGCAGCAGTTCGCCCATCTCGACCAGTTCCTCGATCCTGGCCTTCGTATCGCCAGGCGCCAGGCGGAAATAGTCGCGCAGGTCGCCATAGGTGGCGATGCCGTGGGCGCGCGCGGAAATGCGCAGCAACTGGCGATGCGCGTCCTCGACAGAGGGCACCGGCAAGTCGAGCACGGCCGGCGGCAGAACCCGTTCGGGCAGGTCGTAATAGCGCTCGAATCCACGCCGGTAGGCGGTGGTGATGCGCCCGGCCCAGAACAGCCATTCGAAAGCGTGCTTGGCCTCGCTCCAGCCCCACCAGCTGCCATTGCCCTTGTGGCCTTCGATGTCGGAGGCGGCGATCGGCCCGCGTTCCGCGACTTGGCCGTAGATCTCCTCGATCATCGCCTTGCGCTCGCGGCCCCATTTGGCGAGGCCGAGATACATTTCCTCGCCTTGCTCGGCGCGCTGCATGCGCCAGCGCATCAGCGGATAGGTCTCGACGGGCAGGAAGGAAGCCTCATGGGCCCAGTATTCGAAGACGGTTCGCTTGCGCGTGACGGCCGCGTTGTCGAGCAGCGCAAGCGGGTAGGGGCCGAGGCGCGAATAGAGCGGCATATAGTGGGCGCGCACCACGGCGCTGACGGAATCGATCTGCAGCAGGCCAGTTCGGGAAAGCACACGGGCGAGATGGCGACGATCGGGCGTGCCGGCCGGCCGCGCATCGGTAAAACCCTGCGCGCCGAGCGCAATGCGCCTTGCTGCGGCGAGCGAGATCTTTTCTTTCATCCAGCTACCTTGCCCTGATCCTTTGCCGGGATTTCCAGTCGGTGATTCCGGCCATGCTAACAGGCAAATGGCGGGAGATATGTCAGGATAGAAAAGTGGAGTAAAACCTGAAGGAAATCAAACAGGAGCGGATCGGACCAGTTTCTTCCGATATGGCGTCCAGGGCCGGATTTTGAACAAGGTTTGACTTGCGTCGCCGAAACCGCTGCGCTAACCCTCGCCGCGTCGCAGCATAGGCCACCTAAAACGGTTCAGCGGGTTAAACTGTCACGCTTCCGCCTTAGAGTCCGTTGCTGTAATCAAAGTGAACTGGCCGCCGAAGGAAAGTCGCCGCATGAGCGCACTCCTAAGTTCGTATCTGCCCATCGTGCTCTTCATCGCAGTGGCGATGGTCGTCGGCCTGGCGCTGATCGTTGCGCCGTTCCTGGTTGCCTACCGCAATCCCGATCCGGAAAAGCTTTCCGCCTATGAATGCGGGTTCAACTCGTTCGACGACGCCCGCATGAAGTTCGACATCCGCTTCTACCTGGTGTCTATCCTGTTCATCATCTTCGATCTCGAGGTCGCCTTCCTGTTCCCGTGGGCGGTGTCCTTCTCCAAGCTCGGCATGCTCGGCTTCTGGTCGATGATGGTGTTCCTGGCGGTGCTGACCATCGGCTTTGCCTATGAATGGAAAAAAGGAGCGCTGGAATGGGATTGAACGACAGTTCAGGCACCCTCGTCGCGCCGAAGCCCAAGGGCATCATCGATCCCAACACCGGCAGGCCGGTGGGGGAGGACGATCCCTTCTTCCTCGAGATCAATAATGAGCTGGCCGACAAGGGCTTCCTTGTCACCTCGACCGAGGCGCTGATCACTTGGGCGCGCAGCGGCTCGCTGATGTTCATGACCTTCGGTCTCGCCTGCTGCGCGGTCGAGATGATCCACACCTCGATGCCGCGCTATGACTCAGAGAGGTTCGGCGTCGCGCCGCGCGCGTCTCCGCGCCAGTCCGATATCATGATCGTCGCGGGCACACTGACCAACAAGATGGCGCCGGCGCTGCGCAAGGTCTACGACCAGATGCCGGAGCCGCGCTACGTCATCTCGATGGGTTCGTGCGCCAATGGCGGCGGCTATTATCACTATTCCTATTCGGTGGTGCGCGGCTGCGACCGCATCGTGCCGGTCGACATCTATGTCCCCGGCTGCCCGCCGAGCGCCGAAGCGCTGCTCTACGGCATTCTCCTGTTGCAGAAGAAGATCCGCCGCACCGGCACGATCGAACGGTGAACCAATGGCCTTGGCGTTGCACGAACTCTCCACCTATCTCGGCGAGAAGCTCTCCGGCCGCATCGGCGAAACGGTGCTTGCTTATGGCGAACTGACGGTTTGCGTCGAGCCGGGCAACTTGACCGAGGTCGCGACCTTTCTGCGCGACGACCCGCGCTGCCAGTTCGTCTCGATCATCGACATTTGCGGCGCCGACTATCCGTCGCGTGCCAAGCGCTTCGACGTCGTCTACCACCTGTTGTCGCCGAAGCAGAACGTCCGCATCCGCCTCAAGGTCCAGGCCGACGAGGAGACGCTGGTGCCGTCGCTGACCGGCGTCTATCCCGGCGCCGACTGGTTCGAGCGCGAGACCTATGATCTCTACGGCGTGCTCTTCTCCGGCCATCCGGACCTGCGCCGCATCCTCACCGACTACGGCTTTGAAGGGCATCCCCTGCGCAAGGACTTCCCGCTGACCGGCTTCGTCGAGGTTCGCTACGACGACGAGGCCAAGCGAGTCATCTATGAGCCGGTGGAATTGAAGCAGGAATTTAGAAACTTTGACTTTTTGAGCCCATGGGAGGGAACGGATTACGTCCTTCCGGGCGATGAAAAGGCGAAGCCAAATTGAGGCGCCACAATGGCTGAAACCTCCGTCCGCAATTTTAACATTAACTTTGGGCCTCAACACCCTGCTGCGCACGGCGTTTTGCGTCTCGTGCTGGAGCTGGACGGCGAGGTGGTCGACCGCGTCGATCCGCATATCGGCCTGCTGCATCGCGGTACCGAGAAGCTGATCGAGGCCAAGACCTATCTGCAGGCGGTGCCCTATCTCGATCGGCTCGACTATTGCGCGCCGATGAACCAGGAGCATGCCTTCGCGCTCGCGGCCGAGCGCCTGCTCGGCATCGAGGTGCCGAAGCGCGGCCAGCTGATCCGCGTGCTCTATTCCGAAATGGGCCGCATCATGTCGCACATCCTCAATGTGACGACGCAGGCGATGGACGTCGGCGCGCTGACGCCGCCTCTGTGGGGCTTCGTCGAGCGCGAGAAGCTGATGGTGTTTTATGAGCGCGCCTCCGGCTCGCGCATGCATGCGGCCTACTTCCGGCCAGGCGGCGTGCATCAGGACCTGCCGCAGAGGCTGATCGAGGATATCGGCAAGTGGATCGATCCGTTCCTGAAGTCGGTCGACGACCTTGATGCCTTGCTCACCGGCAACCGCATCTTCAAGCAGCGCAATGTCGACATCGGCACGGTGTCGCTCGCCGACGCCTGGGCCTGGGGTTTTTCGGGCGTGATGGTGCGCGGCTCGGGCGCGGCCTGGGACCTGCGCAAGGCGCAGCCCTATGAATGCTATTCCGAGATGGATTTCGACATCCCGATCGGCAAGAACGGCGACTGCTACGACCGCTATCTCGTGCGCATGGAAGAGATGCGCCAATCGGCCAAGATCATGCGCCAGTGCGTCGAACTTCTGCTCGGCAAGGAGAGCGCCGGACCGGTGTCGAACCTCGACGGCAAGGTGGTGCCGCCGAAGCGCTCGGCGATGAAGCGCTCGATGGAAGCGCTCATCCATCATTTCAAGCTCTATACCGAGGGCTATCGCGTGCCGGCCGGCGAGGTCTATGCGGCTGTCGAGGCGCCGAAGGGCGAGTTCGGCGTCTATCTCGTCTCCGACGGCACCAATAAGCCCTATCGCTGCAAGCTGCGCGCGCCGGGTTTTGCGCATCTGCAGGCCATGGATTTCCTGTGCCGCGGCCACATGCTGGCCGACGTCACCGCCGTGCTTGGCTCCCTCGACATCGTGTTTGGTGAGGTCGATCGCTAAATGTCAGTCCGCCGTCTCGCAGATGCCAGCGTCCAGCCAGCCTCCTTCGCCTTCAACGAGGCGAACGCCGCGGCGGCACAGCAGTGGATCGCCAAATACCCAAAGGGACGCGAGCAGTCGGCCATCATCCCGTTGCTCATGATCGCTCAGGAACAGGAAGGCTGGGTGACGAAGGCGGCGATCGAGACGATCTCGGATATGCTCGGCATGCCGCGCATCCGCGGCCTCGAGGTCGCGACCTTCTACACGCAATACCAGCTCAATCCGGTCGGCACCCGCGCCCATATCCAGGTCTGCGGCACCACGCCCTGCATGCTGCGCGGCTCGGAAGCGCTGATGGATGTGTGCCGGTCTAAGATCCATCACGACCAGTTCCATACCAACGACAAGGGCACGCTGTCGTGGGAGGAGGTCGAATGCCTCGGCGCCTGCGTCAACGCGCCGATGGTCATGATCTTCAAGGACACGTTCGAAGACCTGACGCCGGAGCGCCTTGCCGAGATCATCGATCTCTATGAAGCCGGCAAAGGCGCCGAGGTGAAGCCCGGTCCGCAGAACGGCCGCACCGGTTCGGAGCCGGCCACGGGCCTGACGACGCTGAAGAGCGAGAAGGCAATCCTGAAATCCACCCGCGACAAGGAAGCCAAGGCCGCCGCGAAGGCAGCCAGGCAAGCCGCTGCCGCAGCGCCGGCTGCTGCATCCGCCGCCGTCGTCTCGCAGGCGCCTGCCGCGCCGCCCCCGGCCCCTGTCGGGCCATCGAAATCCGGCAAGCCGAAAACCGACGCGCCCGAAACCAGTCCGGCACTAAGGACACCGTCGCCGGTCAAGGTTTCGCCCGCCACCGAGAAGGCGGCCAGCGTCAGGGCGCCGCGCCACTCCGCAGCCAATGCCAACCAGGCTTCTCCGGAAGTCGAGGCGGTTTCGAAGCCGCGCAGCGGGCCGAAGGCCAAGGCCGAGCCGGCGTCCGCCTTCAAGTCGCCGGAAGCGAAGCAACCTGCGACCAAGACGGCCAAGCCTTCGCTCGAGGACAAGAACCGCCCGGCCGGGATCGCGCGTCCGGCAACGGTCGACGATCTGAAGCTGATCTCCGGTGTCGGTCCGAAGATCGAAGGCGTCCTGCATTCGCTTGGCATTTATACTTTCGCGCAGGTCTCTGCGTGGAGGAAGGCCGAGCGCGAATGGGTCGACGGCTATCTCAATTTCCGCGGCCGTATCGAGCGCGACGACTGGGCGAAGCAGGCCAAGGCGCTCGCCAAGGGCGGCGTCGCCGAGTACATCCGCGTCTTCGGCAAGAAGCCGGTCTGAGGGACGAACAATGCTTCAGGACAAAGACCGCATCTTCACCAACATCTACGGCCTCTTCGACAAGTCGCTGGCCGGAGCGCAGGCGCGCGGCATGTGGGACGATACACCCGGCCTGATCGCCAAGGGACGCGACTGGATCATCAACGAAATGAAGGCAAGCGGCCTGCGCGGCCGTGGCGGCGCCGGCTTCCCGACCGGCCTGAAATGGTCGTTCATGCCCAAGCAGAGCGATGGCCGGCCGAGCTATCTCGTCATCAATGCCGACGAATCCGAGCCTGGCACCTGCAAGGACCGTGACATTCTGCGCAACGATCCGCATACGCTGGTCGAGGGCGCGCTGGTCGCCGGTTTCGCCATGGGCGCGGTCGCTGCTTACATCTATGTGCGCGGCGAGTTCATCCGCGAGCGCGAGGCGCTGCAGCGCGCCATCGACGAGGCTTATGCGGCCAAGCTCATCGGCAAGAACAACACCTCCGGCTACGACTTCGACGTCTATATGCACCACGGCGCCGGCGCCTATATTTGCGGCGAGGAGACGGCGCTGCTCGAAAGCCTCGAGGGCAAGAAGGGCCAGCCGCGACTGAAGCCGCCATTCCCGGCCAATGTCGGCCTTTATGGCTGCCCGACCACGGTCAACAACGTCGAATCCATCGCCGTGGCGCCGACGATCCTGCGCCGGGGTGCTGCCTGGTTCTCGTCCTTCGGCCGGCCGAACAATGCCGGCACCAAGCTCTTCTGCGTGTCCGGGCACGTCAACAATCCGTGCACCTTCGAAGAGGCGATGTCGATCCCGTTCCGCGAACTGATCGAGACGCATTGCGGCGGCATTCGCGGCGGCTGGGACAATCTGCTCGCGGTCATCCCGGGCGGCGCTTCGGTGCCGCTGGTGCCGGCCGAGCAGATCATCGACGCGCCGATGGATTTCGATGCGTTGCGCGACCTCAAATCCGGCCTCGGCACTGCGGCTGTCATCGTCATGGACAAGTCGACCGATATCGTGAAGGCGATCGCCAGGCTTTCCTACTTCTACAAGCATGAGAGCTGCGGCCAGTGCACGCCGTGCCGCGAAGGCACCGGCTGGATGTGGCGGGGGATGGAACGGCTGGTGCGCGGCGAAGCGCAGAAGCGCGAGATCGACATGCTGCTCGATGTCACCAAGCAGGTGGAAGGTCACACGATCTGCGCGCTGGGCGATGCCGCGGCCTGGCCGATCCAGGGCCTGATGCGGCATTTCCGTGGCGAGGTGGAGCGCCGCATCGACGAGTTTTCGCGCAACGCGCACCGGGTCGAGCCGGTGATGGCGGCGGCGGAATAGATTTGCAAGACGGGCATTGCCCGGGACGGAAAGCAGGGGCGGGGCGCACGAAGAAACGACCAGGAGATGTCTATGGCGCCGTATTCGATAGCCTACCCGCTGATGCCTTATTTGGACGAACTCGAGAAGATGAACCCGGACCTGACCAAGATGATGCCGAGGGAGATGGCCAGCGCCGTCAACCTGATGGCGCATCCTGTCGCGGGCGTGGCTGCACTATCGGCGGTAGGCATCGGTTTCGCCAACCATGCCCTGGGTGTCTGGGTGGGCGCGTTCTCCGGCGCCGTCGAAGCCTCGCAGCGCATGCTCCAGCCGTTCCTCGACGATCTCGAGGCGCGGACCGAAGCCGCCAACAATTCGTCCAAGGCGCGCAAGGCGACCGAGACGCTGATCGCCGAGGCGCAGACCTTCGCCAGGGATGTGACCGACATCGCGGCGAACGCCAGCGCTGAGAAGGCGCTCGACGCGAGAGGCGACACGGTAGCCGGAACGGCCGCGACCGGTCTGATGCCGGAAGATTTCAGGCAGCCCAAGGCGATCGACAAGCCGGCAAAGCCGTCCGACCTGAAGGCGATATCGGGCATCGGGCCGAAGCTGGAGAAGGTGCTGAATGGTCTTGGCATCTGGTCCTACGACCAGATCGCTGCCTGGACCGCGGAAGAGATCGCCTGGGTCGAGGATTACCTGTCGCTCGCCGGCCGCGTCGGCCGCGACGACTGGACTGGCCAAGCGGCGGCGCTGGCCGCCAAGTAGTGAGATGAAATGCCGGGCGCAGTCGCGCCCCGGAACGAAAGATTGCGGGAAATCCGCGAGGGTTTGAGGCGAATGGCAAAGCTCAAGGTCGACGGGAAAGAGATCACGGTACCCGACCATTACACGCTGCTGCAGGCGGCCGAGGACGCCGGCGCGGAAGTGCCGCGCTTCTGCTTCCATGAGCGGTTGTCCATCGCCGGCAATTGCCGCATGTGCCTGATCGAGGTGAAGGGTGGCCCGCCCAAGCCGCAGGCCTCCTGCGCCATGGGCGTGCGCGACCTGCGCCCCGGCCCGAATGGCGAAGCGCCGGAAATCTTCACCAACACGCCGATGGTCAAGAAGGCCCGCGAAGGCGTGATGGAGTTCCTGCTGATCAACCATCCGCTGGATTGCCCGATCTGCGACCAGGGCGGCGAGTGCGACCTGCAGGACCAGGCGATGGCCTTCGGCGTCGACTCCTCGCGCTACCATGAGAACAAGCGGGCGGTCGAAGACAAGTATATCGGTCCGCTGGTCAAGACGGTGATGAACCGCTGCATCCACTGCACGCGCTGCGTCCGCTTCACCACCGAGGTCGCCGGCATCTCCGAACTCGGCCTGATCGGCCGCGGCGAGGATGCCGAGATCACCACCTATCTCGAACAGGCGATGACCTCCGAGCTCCAGGGCAACGTCATCGACCTTTGCCCGGTCGGCGCGCTGACCTCCAAGCCGTTCGCCTTCCAGGCGCGGCCGTGGGAGCTGACCAAGACGGAGTCGATCGACGTCATGGACGCCGTCGGCTCGGCGATCCGCGTCGATAGCCGCGGCCGCGAGGTGATGCGCATCCTGCCGCGCGTCAACGAGGCCGTGAACGAGGAGTGGATCTCGGACAAGACGCGCTTCATCTGGGATGGCCTGCGCACCCAGCGCCTCGATCGTCCCTACGTTCGCAAGAACGGCAAGCTTGCTCCGGCAAGCTGGGCGGAAGCCTTCGCGGCGATCAAGGACGAGGTGTCGAAGACGGCCCCTGAGCGCGTCGGTGCGATCGCCGGCGACCTCGCCGCGGTCGAGGAAATCTATGCGCTCAAGCTTTTGATGGCGGCGCTCGGCTCCAAGAACATCGACTGCCGCCAGGACGGCGCCGCGCTCGATCCGTCGCTCGGCCGCGCGAGCTACATCTTCAATCCGACCATAGAAGGCATCGAGCAGGCCGACGCGGTGCTGATCGTCGGCGCCAATCCGCGCTTCGAGGCCTCCGTGCTCAACGCCCGCATCCGCAAGCGCTGGCGCGTCGGCAACCTGCCGATCGGCGTCATCGGCGAGATCGGCGACACGCGCTATGACTACGAGCTCATCGGCGCCGGCCCAGAATCCTTGAAGGACTTGGCCGACGGCAACGGCAAGTTCTTCGAGGTGCTGAAGAATGCAGCGCATCCGCTGATCATCGTCGGCCAGGGCGCCCTGGCGCGCTCGGACGGCGCGGCAGTGCTCGGCCAGGCGGCAAGGCTGGCGACGACCGTCAATGCCGTCACGGCCGAGTGGAACGGCTTCGCGGTGCTGCACAACGCGGCGGCCAGAGTCGGCGGGCTCGACGTCGGCTTCGTGCCGGGCGAGGGCGGCAAGAATGTCGCCGGCATGCTGGGCGCGACGGATCTCCTGTTCCTGCTTGGCGCCGACGAGATCGACATGGCCAAGACCGGCGGCGCCTTCGTCGTCTATATCGGCACGCATGGCGATGCGGGCGCGCACCGCGCCAATGTCATCCTGCCGGCTGCTGCCTACACCGAAAAGTCCGGCACCTATGTGAACACGGAAGGCCGCGTGCAGCAGACCAACCGCGCCGGTTTCGCCCCGGGCGAAGCGCGCGAGGACTGGGCGATCCTGCGGGCGCTGTCGGATGTGCTCGGCAAGAAGCTGCCGTTCGATTCGCTGGCGCAGCTGCGCGCGAAGCTCTATGGCGAATACCCCCATCTTGCCCGCGTCGATCATGTCGCGGCGGGCAGCGCCGACGGCGTTGCCAGGGCGGCGAAGCTCGGCGGACGCTTGAACAAGGGCACCTTCACCTCGCCGGTGAAGGACTTCTATCTCACCAACCCGATCGCGCGGGCCTCGGCCGTGATGGCTGAGTGCTCGGCGCTGGCCAAGAGCGGCTTCAAGCAGGCGGCGGAATAAGCATGGACACCTTCTTTTCCTTCTACGTGCTGCCGGCGCTGCTGATCCTGTTGAAGTCGGTCGTGCTGATCGTCGTTCTTTTGATCTTTGTGGCTTACGTGCTTTATGCCGACCGCAAGATCTGGGCTGCGGTGCAGCTGCGCCGCGGCCCGAACGTGGTCGGTCCCTGGGGCACGCTGCAGGCCTTCGCCGACCTTTTGAAATTCGTCTTCAAGGAGCCGGTGATCCCGTCGGGCGCCAACAAGGGCGTCTTCCTGCTGGCGCCACTGGTCTCAGCCGTGCTCGCGATCTCGGCCTGGGCGGTCATTCCGGTCAATCAAGGCTGGGCTATCGCTAACATCAATGTCGGCATCCTTTATGTTTTCGCCATCTCCTCGCTCGAGGTCTACGGCGTGATCATGGGCGGCTGGGCATCGAACTCGAAATATCCGTTCCTGGGCGCGCTGCGCTCAGCCGCGCAGATGGTGTCCTACGAGGTGTCGATCGGCTTCGTCATCGTCACCGTGCTGCTTTGCGTCGGCTCGCTCAACCTCTCCGACATCGTGCTCTCGCAGCAGGATGGCCTCGGCACCAAGCTCGGCCTGCCCAACACCTTCCTCGACTGGCACTGGCTGTCGCTGTTCCCGATGTTCATCGTGTTCTTCATCTCGGCGCTGGCCGAGACGAACCGTCCGCCCTTCGATCTGGTGGAAGCGGAATCGGAACTCGTCGCCGGACACATGGTCGAATATTCGTCGACGCCGTTCCTGCTCTTCTTCCTGGGCGAGTACGTCGCCGTCGTCCTGATGTGCGCGCTGGCCACCATCCTGTTCCTCGGCGGCTGGCTGCCACCGTTCGACTTCGCGCCCTTCACCTGGGTGCCGGGCCTGATCTGGTTCGTGCTCAAGGTCTGCCTGGTGTTCTTCATGTTCTCGATGGTGAAGGCGTTTGTGCCGCGCTACCGCTATGATCAGCTGATGCGGCTAGGCTGGAAGGTCTTCCTGCCGATCTCGCTGTTCATGGTCGTCGCCACCGCGGCCTTCCTCAAGATCACGGGGTTTGCGTGATGTCCGCTCTTGCCCAAGCCGCAAAGGCCCTGCTGCTGAAGGATTTCGTCAGCGCCTTCTTCCTGTCGATGCGCCAGTTCGTTGCGCCGAAGGAGACGATCAACTATCCGCACGAGAAGGGACCGACCAGCCCGCGCTTCCGCGGCGAGCACGCGCTGCGCCGCTACCCCAATGGGGAGGAGCGCTGCATCGCCTGCAAGCTTTGCGAGGCGATCTGTCCGGCACAGGCGATCACCATCGAAGCCGGCCCGCGCCGCAACGACGGTACGCGGCGCACCGTGCGCTACGATATCGACATGGTGAAGTGCATCTATTGCGGCTTCTGCCAGGAAGCCTGCCCGGTCGACGCCATCGTCGAGGGGCCGAATTTCGAATTCGCGACCGAGACGCGCGAGGAGCTTTACTACAACAAGGAAAAGCTGCTCGCGAACGGCGATCGCTGGGAGCGTGAGCTGGCGCGCAACATCGCGTTGGACGCGCCCTATCGCTGAGATTTGACGCATGGACGGGGCGAGGGCCTCGTCCAAAGGATGGTCACCGAAAGTTGCAGACTTTCGGACCAGATCATCCTCCGGAATGAAAAGAGTGTCGCATGTTTCTTTCGATCGGGTCTTTCAACCCGATCGGAACATGCGATAGGAACACGCAACTTTGCCAGCCAGAGGCGGCGGCGACATCGAGCAGGGGCGCTGAGCCAGTGTTCGGACAGGAACCCGAGGGAACCCCATGCTGAGTGGACTAGAGGCGGTCTTTTTCTACCTCTTCGCCTTTATCGCCGTGGCGTCGGCCTTCATGGTCATTTCGTCGCGCAACCCCGTGCATTCGGTGCTGTTCCTGATCCTCACCTTCTTCAATGCCGCTGGCCTGTTCATGCTGACCGGCGCCGAGTTCCTGGCGATGATCCTGCTCGTCGTCTATGTCGGCGCTGTGATGGTGCTGTTCCTTTTCGTCGTCATGATGCTCGACGTCGACTTCGCGGAGATGAAGCAGGGCGCGCTGCAATATGCGCCGATCGGCGCGCTGGTCGGACTGATCCTGGCGGCGGAACTGATCGTCGTGCTCGGCGGCTACAGCTTCGCGCCGCAGCTTGCCTCGACGGTGGCGAAGGCAACGCCGGACCTCGCCGCGCGCTCCAACACGGCGGCGCTCGGCGACATCCTCTACACGGACTATCTCTATTATTTCCAGATCGCCGGCCTCGTGCTTCTGGTCGCCATGATCGGTGCCATCGTGCTGACGCTGCGCCACAAGGAAGGCGTCAAGCGGCAGTCGATCGCCGCCCAGGTCGGCCGCACGCCGGCAACGGGCATGGAAATCCGCAAGGTCAAGTCGGGCGAGGGTATCTGAGATGGTCGTCGGCATCGCGCATTATCTGACCGTATCGGCGATCCTGTTCACGCTCGGCGTGTTCGGCATTTTTTTGAACCGCCGCAACATCATCGTCATCCTGATGTCGATCGAGCTGATCCTGCTCGCGGTCAACATCAACTTCGTCGCCTTCGCGGCGGCGCTGCATGACCTCGTAGGGCAGGTATTCGCCCTGTTCGTGCTGACGGTCGCCGCGGCGGAGGCCGCGATCGGACTTGCCATTCTTGTCGTCTTCTTCCGCAACCGCGGCTCGATAGCGGTCGAAGACGTGAACCAGATGAAGGGTTGACGGGAACAACCATGTACCAGGCCATCGTCTTCCTTCCGCTGCTCGGCTTCCTGATTGTCGGCCTGTTCGGCAATTCGCTCGGCGCCAAGGCATCCGAATACATCACTTCCGGCTTCCTGGTGATCGCGGCGGTGCTGTCGTGGATCGCCTTCTTCACCGTCGGCTTCGGCCATGGCGAAGTGTTCACCGTGCCGGTGCTGCGCTGGATCCAGGCGGGCGGGCTCGACGTCGCCTGGGCGCTCAGGATCGACACACTGACGGTGGTGATGCTGGTCGTCGTCAACACCGTGTCGGCGCTGGTCCATATCTATTCGATCGGCTACATGCACCACGATCCGAACCGGCCGCGCTTCTTCGCCTATCTGTCGCTGTTCACCTTCGCGATGCTGATGCTGGTGACGGCTGACAATCTGGTGCAGATGTTCTTCGGCTGGGAAGGCGTCGGCCTCGCCTCCTATCTGCTGATCGGCTTCTGGTACAAGAAGCCCTCCGCCAACGCCGCGGCGATCAAGGCCTTCGTCGTCAACCGCGTCGGCGACTTCGGCTTCGCGCTCGGCATCTTCGGCGTCTTCGTGCTGTTCGGCTCGGTCAATCTCGGCACAGTCTTTGCCAACGCAGCCTCCTTCCTTCCGGCCGAAGGCGCGCCGGAGGGCGCCGCGGTGCTCACCTTCCTCGGCCATGCGCTCGACAAGCACACGGCGCTAACGGTGGTGTGCCTGCTGCTGTTCATGGGCGCCATGGGCAAGTCGGCGCAGGTGCCGCTGCACACCTGGCTGCCCGATGCCATGGAAGGCCCGACGCCCGTCTCGGCGCTGATCCATGCCGCGACCATGGTGACGGCCGGCGTGTTCATGCTGGCGAGGCTCTCGCCGCTGTTCGAGCTGTCGCATTCGGCGCTGACCGTCGTCACCTTCATCGGCGCCTTCACCGCCTTCTTCGCGGCCACCGTCGGCCTTGTCCAGAACGATATCAAGCGCGTCATCGCCTATTCGACCTGCTCGCAGCTCGGCTATATGTTCGTGGCGCTCGGCGTCGGCGCCTATGGCGCGGCGATCTTCCATCTGTTCACGCATGCCTTCTTCAAGGCGCTGCTCTTCCTCGGCTCGGGCTCGGTCATCCACGCCGTCTCCGACGAGCAGGACATGCGCCTGATGGGCGGGTTGAGGACGCTCATCCCCAAGACCTACTGGATGATGGTGATCGGCACCCTGGCGCTGACCGGCGTCGGGATCCCGGCGACGGTGATCGGCACCGCCGGCTTCTTCTCCAAGGACGCCATCATCGAAGCGTCCTTTGCCAGCCACAACGCGGTCGCGGGCTTTGCCTTCGTGCTGCTCGTGATCGCCGCCGCCTTCACAAGCTTCTATTCCTGGCGACTGATCTTCATGACCTTCCACGGCGAGCCGCGCGCCAGCCACGAGGTCATGCATCACGTGCATGAATCGCCGCCGGTGATGCTGGTGCCGCTCTACGTGCTGGCTGCCGGCGCGCTGTTTGCCGGCATCATCTTCCACGGCGCCTTCATCGGCGAGGGCTATGCCGAGTTCTGGAAGGCCTCGCTGTTCACGCTGCCGGACAACCACATCCTGCACGAGATCCACGAATTGCCGTTGTGGGTGGAACTGGCTCCGTTCATCGCCATGGTCATCGGCTTTGCGGTCGCGTGGAAGTTCTACATCCGCTCGCCAGAACTGCCCCGGAGCGTCGCCGCCAACCATCGCCTGCTCTACGGCTTCCTGCTCAACAAATGGTATTTCGACGAGCTCTACGACTTCCTTTTCGTGCGGCCGGCGAAGCGCCTCGGCCGGTTCCTATGGAAGACCGGTGACGGCGCCATCATCGACGGGCTCGGCCCGGACGGCATCTCGGCGCGCATCGTCGACGTCACCAACCGCGTCGTCAAATTGCAGACCGGCTACCTCTACCACTATGCCTTCGCCATGCTGATCGGCGTGGCCGCTCTCGTCACCTGGATGATGCTCTGATGACCGACTGGCCAATCCTCTCGCTGGTCACCTTCCTGCCGCTGGTTGGTGTTCTGCTCATTCTGCCGATCAGCGACGACAGCGAAAACGCGCGCCGCAACATCCGCTCGATCGCCTTCATCACGACGGCGTTCACCTTCGTGGTGTCGCTGTTCATCTGGAAGGGCTTCGATAATTCGCAGGCCGGCTTCCAATTCGTCGAGAAGCACGCCTGGCTGGATTCGGGCATCTCCTACCATATGGGCGTCGACGGCATCTCGATGCTGTTCGTCATCCTGACCACCTTCCTGATGCCGCTCTGCATCCTGGCCTCGTGGGATGCGATCGAGAAGCGCGTCAAGGCCTACATGATCGCCTTCCTGATCCTCGAGACGCTGATGATCGGCGTGTTCTGCGCGCTCGACATCGTGCTCTTCTACGTCTTCTTCGAGGGCGGCCTGATCCCGATGTTCATCATCATCGGTGTCTGGGGCGGCAAGCGGCGCGTCTATGCCTCGTTCAAGTTCTTCCTTTATACGCTTGCCGGCTCGGTGCTGATGCTGCTCGCCATCATGGCGATGTTCTTCCAGTCCGGCACGACCGACATCACCACGCTGCTGACGCACAACTTCCCGGCCAACATGCAGACCTGGCTGTGGCTCGCCTTCTTCGCCTCCTTCGCGGTGAAGATGCCGATGTGGCCGGTGCACACCTGGCTGCCCGACGCGCATGTCGAGGCGCCGACGGCGGGTTCGGTCATCCTGGCCGGCATCCTGTTGAAGATGGGCGGATACGGCTTCCTGCGCTTCTCGCTGCCGATGTTCCCGCTGGCGTCGGAGATGTTCGCGCCGCTGATCTTCACGCTCTCGGTCGTCGCCATCATCTACACCTCGCTGGTGGCGCTGATGCAGGAGGACATGAAGAAGCTCATCGCCTATTCGTCGGTCGCCCATATGGGCTTCGTCACCATGGGCATCTTCGCGATGAATCAGGAGGGCGTGCAGGGCGCGATGTTCCAGATGCTCAGCCATGGGCTCGTCTCCGGCGCGCTGTTCCTGTGCGTCGGTGTCATCTATGACCGCATGCATACGCGCGAAATCGACGCCTATGGCGGGCTGGTCAACAACATGCCGAAATACGCGACCGCGTTCATGATCTTCACCATGGCCAATGTCGGCCTGCCGGGCACCAGCGGCTTCGTCGGCGAGTTCCTGACCATGCTCGGCGTGTTTCGGGTCAACACCTGGGTGGCGTTCTTCGCCGCTACCGGCGTGATCCTGTCGGCAGCCTATGCGCTCTGGCTCTACCGCCGCGTGATCTTCGGCGCGCTGACCAAGGAGAGCCTGAAGAACCTGCTCGATCTGTCGACGCGCGAGAAGGCGATCATCTACCCGCTGGTGGTGCTGGTGATCTTCTTCGGCGTCTATCCGGCGCCTGTGTTCGATGCCACCACGCAGTCGGTCAAGGCGCTCGTCACCAACGTCACCGCATCCATCAATTCCGCGCAGACCGCGGCGGCGAACTGACCGGGGAAATACCATGACGCCGGACCTTCTCTCCAGCCTTTCGCTCTCGACGCCGGAACTGATCCTCGCCGTCGGCGCGCTGGCGCTTCTGATGGTGGGTGCCTATTCGCGCTCCAACAACACCACGACGGTGACCGGGCTCGCGGTCGCGGTGCTTGTGATCGCCGGCCTCTGGCTGGCTTTCTCCGGCGGCGAGGGGTCTGCCTATGGCAGCGCTTTCGTCCAGGACTCCTTCGGCCGCTTCATGAAGATGCTGGCGCTGATCGGCTCGGCCGTCACGCTCGTCATGTCGATGCGGTTTGCCAGGCAGGAGCATTTCGACAAGTTCGAATATCCGGTGCTGATCGTGCTGTGCACGCTCGGCATGATGCTGATGATCTCGGCCAACGGCATGATCGGCCTTTATCTCGGGCTCGAGCTGCAGTCGCTGGCGATCTATGTGCTGGCGGCGATCAACCGTGACAATGTCCGCTCGACCGAGGCCGGCCTCAAATATTTTGTTCTCGGAGCGCTGTCGTCGGGCATGCTGCTCTACGGCATCTCGCTGGTCTACGGTTATACCGGCAACACCGGCTTTCACGAGATCGCGACGGCGCTGGGCAGCGGCGAACGTCAGCTCGGCCTTGTCTTCGGCCTGGTCTTCGTGCTCGCCGGCCTCGCCTTCAAGATCTCGGCGGTGCCGTTCCACATGTGGACGCCGGACGTCTATGAGGGCGCACCGACGCCGATCACCGCCTTCCTGGCCGCCGCCCCGAAGATGGCGGCGATGGCGCTGATCGTGCGCGTCACCATGGGCGCCTTCAAGCCGATCGCCGCCGACTGGCAGCAGATCGTCGTCTTCATCTCGATCGCCTCGATGGCGCTCGGCGCCTTCGCCGCGATCGGCCAGACCAACATCAAACGGCTGATGGCCTATTCCTCGATCGGCCATATGGGCTACGCGCTGGTCGGCCTTGCCGCGAACAGCCAGGCCGGCGTGCGCGGCGTGGCGATCTACATGCTGATCTATCTGGTGATGACGCTCGGCACCTTCGCCTTCATCCTCGCCATGCGGCGCAAGGAGGGCAATGTCGAGCAGATCGGCGATCTGGCGGGCCTCGCCTCGACCAATCCCATCATGGCCACCATCCTCACCATCCTGATGTTCTCGCTGGCCGGCATTCCGCCGCTCGCCGGCTTCTGGGGGAAATGGTACGTGTTCCTCGCCGCCATCAACGCGCATCTCTATGCCCTGGCGATCATCGGCGTGCTGGCTTCGGTGGTGGGCGCCTACTATTACCTGCGCATCATCAAGATCATGTGGTTCGACGAGCCTGTCGGCGGCTTTGTGCCGATGGCCAGCGAATTGCGCCTCGTGCTCGGCGTCAGCGGCGCCTTCGTGCTGTTCTATGTGCTGATCGGCGGGCCGATCGGCAGCTATGCCGAAGCCGCCGCCAAGACCTTCTTCTGACGGGATGGCATTTCGGCTGGCTCCAACCGCGGCGTCGGAGGGGTTCCGGCTCAAGGCCCATGACAGCGTCGGCTCGACCAACGCGCTGGCGCTGGAGCACGCGCGCGCGGGCGATCCGGGAAAACTCTGGGTCGTCTCGAAGAAGCAGGAAAGCGGACGCGGTCGGCGCGGCCGCGCCTGGGCGACGCCTGAAGGCAATCTGGCGGCGACGCTGCTTCTGGTTCCGAATGGCGAGCTGCGGCTCGCCGCGACGCTTGGCTTCGTCGCCGGGCTTGCATTGGCCGACGCGCTCGATGCCGTCGTCCCGCAAGGCCGGATCGCCGTTGGCCTGGACGGAGCCAGCGAAGGACGCAACCGCTTCGAGCTGAAATGGCCGAACGACGTGCTCGCCACCGGCGCCAAGCTTGCCGGCATCCTGCTGGAATCGACCCTGCTCGAAGGCGGCCGTTTCGCGGTTGCCGTCGGCATCGGCGTCAACGTCGTGGCATACCCCGAGGATCTGCCTTATCCGGCGACGTCGCTGCAGGCGCTGGGTGCCAATTGCGATGCCGAGATGCTGTTCCTGGCGCTCTCGGATGCCTGGAGCGAGAATTTCAGATTGTGGGACGACGGGCGGGGACTTAGCGCGATCAGGAAACGCTGGTTGGCGCGCGCCGCGGGGCTCGGCGGCGAGGTTGCTGTCAGAATTGACGGCAATGTGGTGCGCGGCGTCTTCGAAACCATTGACGAGGACTGCCGTTTCGTGATCCGCGACGATGACGGAACTGTTTTGACGATCGCGGCCGGCGACGTGCATTTCGGCGCGGTCGCGTCGGCCCGTCTTTGACGACTTGATTTGATTGGCTTGGCCTGACTGGCCAGGAAGGAAAGGATTTATGGCGAATACTGAGAACGCCGAACTCGTCTTCGCGCCGCTCGGCGGCGTCGGCGAGATCGGCATGAACTTCGCCCTCTATGGCTACGGGCCCGCGGACGCGCGCGAATGGATCGTAGTCGATGTCGGAGTCACATTTCCGGACAGCGCGCATCCGGGCGTCGATCTGATCCTGCCCGACACACGCTTCATCGAGGAGAACCTCGACGGCTTGCGCGGCGTGGTCGTAACCCATGCGCATGAGGACCATTACGGCGCGCTGCTCGATATCTGGCCGAAGCTCAAAGTGCCGGTCTGGATGACGCCGTTCACCGCCGGCCTGCTGGAGGCCAAACGGCAGGGCGAGCAGAACGCGCCAAAAATCCCGGCAATGATCTACAGGGCCGGCGAGACGTTCACTATCGGGCCGTTCGAGATCGAAGCCATCCCGGTTGCGCATTCCATTCCCGAGCCGATGTCGCTGGCGATCGCTACGCCCGCCGGCACGGTAATCCACACCGGCGACTGGAAGATCGATCCGGCGCCGACGATCGGCCCCAAGACGGATGAGGCGCGCTTCCGCGCTTACGGCGACAAGGGCGTGCTGGCGCTGATCTGCGATTCCACCAATGCGCTGCGGGAAGGGGAGTCGCCGTCGGAAGTGGCGGTCGGCGAGGGCCTGAAAGGCGTCATCGAAAACGCCAAGGGCCGCGTCGCGGTCACCACCTTTTCCTCCAATGTCGGGCGCATCGTTTCGATCGCCAAGGCTGCGCGGGACGCCGGCCGCCAGTGCCTTGTGCTCGGCCGCTCGCTGAAGCGCGTGATCGATGTCGCGACAGAACTCGGCTACATGGACGGCCTGCCGGAATTCATTGCCGAGGAGGATTACGGCTATATCCCGCGCGAGAATCTGGTGGTCATCTGCACCGGCAGCCAGGGCGAGCCGCTGGCCGCACTTGCGAAGCTGTCGCGCGACGAGATGAAGTCGGTGGCGCTGACGGCCGGCGACACGGTGGTGTTTTCCTCGCGCACCATTCCCGGCAACGAGAAGGCGATCCTGGAGATCAAGAACCGGCTGATCGACCTCGGCATGAAGATCATCGAGGACGGCGACGCGCTGGTGCATGTCTCCGGCCATCCGCGCCGCAGCGAATTGCGGAAGATGTATGAATGGGTGCGGCCGCAGATCGGCGTGCCGGTGCACGGCGAGGCGGCGCATCTGGTGGCGCAGGGCTCGCTGATGTCGATGTCGGGCATCGGCCAGGTGGCACAGGTGCGCGACGGCGATATGCTGAGGCTCTGGCCCGGTCCGGCCACGATCATCGACCAGGTGCCGTTCGGCCGCCTCTACAAGGATGGATACTTGATCGGAACCGACCAGTCGATGGGCATACGCGACCGGCGCAAGCTGTCCTATGCCGGGCATGTCGCGGTCAACGTCGTGCTCGACGAGAAATACGAGCTAGCCGGCGATCCCGATCTGGTGGCGATCGGCGTCGCCGAGGCCGATGCCAGCGGCGAGACGCTAGAGGACCTGATGCTCGATGCGGCAATCGGCGCGGTGGACTCGATCCCCCGCCAGCGCAGAAAAGACCTCGACCTTGTGCAGGAGGCCGTGCGCCGCGCCGTCCGCGGCGCCGCCAACGAAGCCTGGGGCAAGAAGCCGCTGGTGACGGTGTTTGTCACTAGATAAGGGAGTAGGGGAGTACGGGAATAAGGGAGTAGGGAATAGCAAATAGCTCGGAGTTTTTCCTACCCCCCTACTCCCCTAACTTTCGGAGCGCTTATGCTCGGACGCCTAAATCATGTCGCGCTTGCCGTGCCGAACCTGGCTGCGGCGACAGCTGCGTATCGCGATACGCTGGGCGCTTGGCTGAGCGAGCCGCAGGCGCTGCCGGAACATGGCGTCACGGTTGTGTTCGTCGATGTCGGCAACACCAAGATCGAGCTGCTGGAGCCGCTGGGCGACGCTTCACCGATCGCGGCTTTCCTCGCGAAGAACCCGTCGGGCGGCATGCATCATGTCTGCTACGAGGTCGACGATATCCTCGTCGCGCGCGACCATCTCAAGGCGAGCGGCGCGCGTGTTCTCGGCGACGGCAATCCGAAGATCGGCGCGCATGGCAAGCCGGTGCTGTTCCTGCATCCCAAGGACTTCTTCGGCACGCTGGTCGAATTGGAGCAGGCATGAACTGGGTTTCCTTTGTCGCACTGTTCTTCGTCACCTGGTGGCTGGTGCTGTTCGCGGTGCTGCCGTTCAGCCTGCGCACCCAGGATGAGGACAAGGACGTGACGCTCGGCACGGTGTCGAGCGCGCCGAAGGGACCGCACATGCTGCGCGCGGCGATCCGCACGACGGTCGTCACCGCGATCGTGATCGGCATTTTCTACGGCCTGACAAGGGGGATCGGCTTCGGCTTCGACGACATCCCGCACATCGTGCCGGACTTTACTCATACTGCCGGCCGCTAGCACCCTGCACAGTTCCGCAAGTATTGATCAACCCGCACCCGTGCTGGTTGAAATCGGAAGCCGACTTCCGATTTTGAGGGCTAACGCAGCATAATGCTGTTTGGCAGGTCGTGGTCCTAAGCAGATGATTGCACAAAAAAAATGCAAGGCACGAGGCCTTGCAATTTAAACGCGTCCGATCTGTTTCCGGTGTCCGGCGGCAGCGAGTAACCGCGCCTAGATCGCATCCTCCCAAGACTTTGACCGCGTAGGAGAGCAGATTTTTCTCCGCCCTCTCGGTTATCGGCGCACACTAGACCAAGGCAGGTGAAAATGTCACGAAGAATTTTGCCCCCAAATAGGCAATATCGTGCTGCACTGCACAATAGTGGGGCAGCGCTTGCTTGTGAATCGATCAAAAGGCCAGATGCGGCACTTTGGTGGCCAAAACGGGCCTTCTGATCATGCGCAGAACGCCGCAACACTTTGGAGCGCTCGGGTTTCCATTCGGTCATGAAATGGCTATGAAGCCCGGGCAAGCAGCCTCGGTTGCGCCGATTCCCCGCGCCGCCATTTTTTCATTCACGGACCAGTCCATGCGTTTGTCGCGCTACTTCCTGCCCATTCTCAAAGAAAACCCCCGTGAGGCCGAAATCGTCTCGCATCGGCTGATGCTGCGCGCCGGCATGATCCGCCAGCAGGGGCAGGGCAGCTTCTCCTGGCTGCCGCTCGGCAAGCGCGTGCTGGACAAGGTCTGCCAGATCATCCGCGAGGAGCAGAATCGAGCCGGCGCGCTGGAAATCCTGATGCCGACCATCCAGTCGGCGGATCTGTGGCGCGAGAGCGGCCGTTACAATGACTACGGCAAGGAGATGCTGCGCATCAAGGACCGGCAGGACCGCGACATGCTCTATGGTCCGACCAATGAGGAAATGGTCACCGAGATCTTCCGCGCCTACGTCAAGTCCTACAAGGACCTGCCGCTCAACCTCTATCACATCCAGTGGAAGTTCCGCGACGAGGTGCGCCCCCGCTTCGGCGTGATGCGCTCGCGCGAGTTCCTGATGAAGGACGCTTACTCCTTCGATCTCGATTTTGAAGGCGCCAGAGCCGCCTATAACCGCATGTTCGTCTCATACTTGAGGACGTTCACGCGCATGGGCCTGCAGGCCATTCCGATGCGCGCCGATACCGGCCCGATCGGCGGCGACCTCAGCCACGAATTCATCATCCTGGCCGAGACCGGCGAGAGCCAGGTGTTCTGCGACCGCGCCTATCTGTCGCTCGACGTGCCCGGCGCGGATACGAACTTCTCCAACGATGCCGAGATCGGCGGCATCGTGACGAAATGGACGACTCCTTACGCCGCCACCGACGAGATGCATGACGAAGCGGCATGGGAGAAGGTGCCCGAAGGCGAGAGGCTCTCGGCGCGCGGCATCGAGGTCGGCCATATCTTCCATTTCGGCGAGAAGTATTCCAAGCCGATGAACGCGAAGGTCACCGGTCCCGATGGCAAGGACCATTATGCTTCGGGCGGCTCGTACGGCATCGGCCCGTCGCGGCTGGTCGCGGCAATCATCGAGGCGAGCCATGATGATAACGGCATTATTTGGCCGGAAGCGGTCGCGCCGTTCAATATCGGTCTGATCAACATGAAGGTCGGCGATGCCGAATGCGACCGCGTCTGCGACGAGCTCTACGCAGCGCTGACCTCGGCCGGCAAGGACGTGCTTTATGACGACACCGACCAGCGGCCGGGCGGCAAGTTCGCAACCGCCGACCTGATCGGCCTGCCCTGGCAGGTGATCGTCGGACCGCGCGGGGTGGCTAGCGGCGAGGTCGAGATCAAGAACCGCCGGAGCGGCGAGCGCGAGACGCTGCCGATCGCGGAGGCCCAGAAACGCCTGGGTATCGCGTAATGGGCGAGGCGGCTGCAGCTCGATCGCCGGCAGGCGCCTTTTCAGGCTTCGAGCGCATGGTGGCGTGGCGCTACCTGCGTTCGCGGCGCAAGGAGACGGTGATCTCGGTCATCGCCTCGATCTCGTTCCTCGGCATCATGCTGGGCGTCGCCACGCTGATCGTCGTCATGGCGGTGATGAACGGTTTTCGCGCCGAGCTGCTCACCCGCATCCTCGGCGTCAACGGCCATCTGATCGTGCAGCCGCTCGATTCGCCGCTGGAGGACTATGCGCAGGTGGCGAGCCGCATCAACGGCGTTGCCGGCGTCAAATACGCCATCCCGCTGATCGACGGGCAGGTGCTGGCGCAAGGCAATGTCGGCGGCGGCACCGGCGCGCTGGTGCGCGGCATTCGCGCCGAGGATCTCAACAAGATCTCGATTGTGTCCAGCAACATCAAGCAGGGCACGCTCGACGGTTTCGACACCGGCGATGGCGTGGCGATCGGCAAGCGCATGGCCGAGAATCTCGGGCTGGTGCTCGGCGACACCATCACGCTGATCTCACCCGAAGGCGACGTTACCCCGCTTGGCACCACGCCCCGCATGAAGGGCTACAAGGTGGCGGCGATTTTCGAGGTCGGCATGTCGGAATATGACAGCTCGATCGTCTACATGCCGTTCTCCGAAGCGCAGCTCTATTTCAATATGGACGGACGGGCGCAGACCATCGAGATCTATGTCGACAATCCCGACAATGTCGATGCGCTGAAGCCGTTGGTCGAGCAGGCTGCGCAGCGGCCGGTCGACCTCGTAGACTGGCGCCAGCGCAACGAGACCTTCTTCTCGGCGCTGCAGGTCGAGCGCAACGTCATGTTCATGATTCTCACGCTGATCGTGCTGGTGGCGGCGCTCAACATCATCTCCGGCCTCATCATGCTGGTGAAGGATAAGGGGCACGACATCGCGATCCTGCGCACCATGGGCGCGTCGCGCGGCGCGATCCTGCGCATTTTCCTGATGACCGGGGCTGCGATCGGGGTGACCGGGACCATCGCCGGCGTGCTGCTCGGCGTCGTCATCTGCCTCAACATCGAATCGATCCGCCAGTTCTTCTCCTGGATGACCGGCAGGATCCTGTTCAATCCCGAGCTCTATTTCCTCAGCCAGTTGCCTGCGAAAATGGACCCGCGCGAGACCACCTATGTCGTCATCATGGCGCTCAGCCTGTCTTTCCTGGCCACGGTATTTCCGGCCTGGCGGGCAGCCCGGCTCGATCCGGTCGAAGCCTTGAGGTACGAGTGATGGCCGAAGCCATTATCGAGCTTAAGGGCGTCGAGCGGCACTATGTCCAGGGGCCGCGCAAGCTGACCATTCTGAACGGCGCTGACTTCTCGCTTAGGCGTGGCGAGATGGTGGCGCTGGTGGCGCCGTCGGGCACCGGCAAGTCGACGCTGCTGCATACGGCGGGGCTGCTCGAGCGGCCGGACGCCGGCGACGTGATCCTCAGCGGCCGCGCCTGTGGCCGGCTGTCGGATGACGAGCGCACGGCTATCCGCCGCAACGATGTCGGCTTCGTCTACCAGTTCCATCATCTGCTGCCGGAGTTCACCGCGCTCGAAAACATCATGATGCCGCAGCTGATCAAGGGGCTCGGCCGCAAGGAGGCATCCGAGCGGGCGGCGCAGCTTCTCGACTACATGCAGATCGGCAAGCGGGCGCAGCACCGGCCGGCCGAGCTATCCGGCGGCGAGCAGCAGCGCGTGGCGATCGCGCGCGCGGTCGCCAATGCGCCGCTGGTGCTGCTGGCCGACGAACCTACCGGCAATCTCGACCCGGCCACCGCCTCCTACGTGTTCGATGCGCTGGAGGCGCTGGTCAGGCAGTCGGGGCTGGCGGCGCTGATCGCCACCCACAATCACGAGCTGGCCTCGCGCATGGACCGGCGGGTGACGCTGGCAGAAGGCAAGGTGGTGCCGCTTTAAGGCAAGCCGATAGTAGGCTGAGGCCGGCCTATCGACCGCAGCTTCTGCGCTTCCGTACTCACCTACGAACAAATACCCGCCGTTCCGGTTCTCAAAAGCCGCCATCCTCGGCTCGGCCTGATCTCGACTTGCCCTCCGCGCGCTCAAAAGAGCCTATCGTCTCGTCAATCTTTCCTTAACCGTGCCCAAACGGATCGCCTGAATTCACTCGGCATGCCGTTCTTCGATCGTTGACATTCGAACAACATTAGAACAAATTGCGAACATATTAACAACAGGAGAGAGTTATGGCCGATCTGGTTCAGGATGTCGTCTCGCTGGTCTGCATGAGCACCTTTCTCATTTCCATGGCGATCTGGATTGGCGCCATGTGAGCAGGCGGCTTCGCGCCGCCGCCTTGGACGGACGAAGGGTCCGCTCTCTGTTTGGGACGGGCAGGAGCTCGCCCGTTGTTAAGCTTTTCTTGGCCGCACCCCCGCTAGCTTGCCCCGCAAAGACAGGGAGCAAAGGGCAGTGTCGGTCATCGCCACGGTCACACTCGTGGCCGGAAATCTCGGACTGATCTTTCTCTTGATGACGGTGCCGCTCGGGCTGCGCACGGTTACGGTCAGCCGCGTGATCGAGGCTGACCGGAATCGCCTGTGGCAGGCGCTGTGGCCGTTCGGCAGCGACGCCGGCTGGTCGGGTGAAATCCTTTCCGTCGAACCGCTGGACGGCGAGGGGACGGCGCTGATCAAACTGTCCTGGGAAGGGCGCGACGGGCGGCCGATCGAACGCAAGGCGCGGCTCGACGATGTGGTGGAAGGCAGCCGTTTCTCGATGCGCGTCGTTGAGGACACGGCTCTCGATCCCTCGTTCTGGGCCGACTATCGCGAAACCACCGAGCTTGTCCCGGAAGGCGATGCGACGCGCGTTACGTTCACGCAAACCGACCGCTCTCGCGGCGTCGCCTTCCTGATCTTCCGCTACTTCGCCATGCGCCGCGAGCTCGCCAAGTTGCAGGTCTGGGCGAGAACCGGAACGTATCGCAGGGGCGGCTGGTTCGAGCATCCGGTGAGCCAGATAGGCTTTGCCGTGCTTTCGGCCTTCATCCTGTGGCCGTTCTTCGGCCTCAACCTCGGGGGACTGGCGCTGGCTGTCATCCTAACTTCGGTGGTGGCGCTGCACGAGCTTGGCCACATGGCGGCATTCCGCCTGACGGGACATCGCCGGGTGCGCATGATCTTCATTCCGTTGCTCGGCGGTATCGCCATGGGCGGCAGGCCGTATGACAGCCGCTTCGAGGTCGCGTTCGTGGCGCTGATGGGGGCGGGCTTCTCCGCTTTCCTTGTGCCTCTGCTGATCGCCGCCAGCGTCCTTGTCGGCAGCGAAGGACACCGCCCGGCGGCAGTGCTGCTGGCGACGCTTGCCGGCTGCACGTCGCTGTTCAACATCGCTAATCTGGTGCCGGTGTGGAAGTTCGACGGCGGCCAGGTGCTGCGCCAAATCTGCCCGGGTCCGATCGCGCTGGCGCTTGCCTCCTTCCTGCTGG
>NZ_RZSV01000068.1:0-25847 GCF_004023205.1 Mesorhizobium sp. M1A.F.Ca.IN.020.03.2.1
TTTCTATCATATCCGGCAGGCGCTCGGCCTCGGCGGCGGCATACTGGTCGCCAATCCGGTGCCGCAGAACGACGAGATCCCGGCAGCCGAGATGGACGGCTACATCCAGGCCGCGCAAAAGGCGGCCGAAGCGCAGAACATCACCGGCAAAGCCGTGACGCCGTTCCTCCTGTCGAAGATTTTGGAGCTCACCGGCGGCCGCAGCCTTAAGACCAACATCGCGCTGGTCGAAAACAATGCGCGGCTGGCGGCGGAGATCGCGAAGGCGCTGTAAGCCTTATCTGCCCGCGCGCCGCCCCGCTTCATAAGCGCGCCGCGCCCAGACCGCCATTTCGTCGGGATCGTCGAAGGCGCTGTCGGGAACGCTCCAATAGGGCATCGCCACCTCCTTGCCGTGCCGCGAGCCGGTATAGGTCCATTGGCTACAGCCGGCGGCCTCGAATTCGGGGATCGTCTCCTCGTCGGCCTTCAGCATCAGTTCGCCGCGCACGACCACCGCGACGATGACGCCGTCGCAATAGATGCCCTTGCCGCCGAACAGTTTTCGGATGCTGATCGGCCCCAGGCTCTCGAACAATTCTTCGAGGCGGTCATTGTCCATGCCGCAATCATCTCATCCAGCATGGGCCTTGTCATCGCAGCAACCAACAGCATGCTGACGGGTTGAGACATGAAATGGAGTTTCGCGCCATGCCTGTCCTGCTCAAAGGCTCCTGCCGCTGCGGCGCCGTCCGCTTCGAGGTGGAAAGTCACACGCCCGTGCCGTTCATGCTCTGCTACTGCTCGATCTGCCGCAAGCAGCAGGGCGGCGGTGGTTTTGCCATCAATCTCGGCGCCGACAACGGAACGCTCAAGGTCACCGGCAAGCCCAATCTCGGCGTCTACCGCGCTGAGATCGAGGACGACGAGCATCCGCACTGCGAGGTCTCGACCGGCGAGCGCAATTTCTGCAAGAATTGCGGCGCCGCGCTCTGGCTCTACGACCCGACTTGGCCGGACCTCGTCCACCCCTTCGCCTCGGCGATCGACAGCGACCTGCCGAAGCCGCCGGAAAAGGTGCATCTGATGCTGAAATACAAGGCGAGCTGGGTCGAACCGGCGATCGGCAAGAACGACAAGGTGTTCGAGCTCTATCCCGAAGAATCGATCGCCGACTGGCACAAGCGCACCGGCTTGTGGGTGGACTAGCCTGAAATCTAGCAGCGATGGGTTAGCGCAACCCAGCGCTCGATCTGCCTCACATCCACCCCTTCGCGCTGCGCGGCGACCAAGGGGTGGTCTGCATCATGCAGAAAAACCCTGGGACGCAGATTGCCGGGCTGAAACACAACATTGGCATGCAGGTGCATCGAGCTCGGATACTCAGGAATGTCGTGCATCAAATACCCGAAGCAGAGCTCGTCCTCATATTGGCCGCTATCATACCCGGCTCGATAGACATTCCAGCTTCTTTCCGAGACCGACATCCAAACACCGAAACAGAACTCTTCGGACAACTGAGGTACCGGCAAGGGCAGCAGGCAACGAATGAAGCGGTCTGTTTGCCCCGTGGCGTAGCTCACCACGCAAAAATCGTCGTTCTTGCGGAAAGTCGACCGAGCTACCTCGTCAAGCGCGTCTGGATTCACCGGTGCGCCAAAGGCTATATCGGTGGGAAGTCCGGTGAACTCCTGGTCACAGCAGGCACATCGCCAGCGATATGCCTCGGCGCTCACCTAAGCAGCGCTTGAAGCGCGCGCCTCCGCCAGCGCCTTGAGATCGGCCGGCTTCAGCTCGACGGATTCGCCGCAGCCGCAGGCCGAGCTCTGGTTCGGGTTCCTGAAGGTGAAGCCGGTTCGCAGCGTCGTCTGCTCGAAATCCATCTCGGTTCCGAGCAGGAAAAGCGCCGCTTCCGGCGCGACATAGACGTGCGCGCCGTCGCGCTCGATATGATCGTCCTTGGGGTTGGGCTCGGTGACCAGATCGACCGTGTATTCCATCCCGGCGCAGCCGCCCTTCTTGATGCCAAGACGGATCCCATGCGCGTTGTCGCGCGTAGCGACGATCTCACGCACGCGGTCCGCGGCCTTGTCGGTCATCGTGATGACGGCGAAGCGTCCCATGTCATTCTCCACGTTCGCGCGGGTTCAAGGCCCGCGGAATGAGTCTGCCTTTAAGATGGTGAAGTTTCACCTTTGCTGCAAGCCAGCCAACCTTAGTGGGGTCGCTGGCTAGTACCATCCAACCGCGACCTGCGCCTCTTCCGACATCCGGTCGGGTGTCCACGGCGGGTCGAACACCATGTTGACCTCGACGCCCGAAACCCCCTCCACGGCGCCGACGGCGTTCTCGACCCAGCCCGGCATCTCGCCGGCCACCGGGCAGCCCGGCGCGGTCAGCGTCATGTCGATCTTGACCGTCCGGTCGTCCTCGATGTCGATCCTGTAGACGAGGCCGAGCTCGTAGATGTCGGCCGGGATTTCCGGATCGTAGACAGTCTTCAGCGCCGAGACGATATCGTCGGTCAGCCTCGCCAGCTCATCGGCGGGGATCGCTGAGGCTGAGACGAGGCCGTTACCGGCCGTTTCCGGCGCGGTCTCTGCGGTGGTGGTCACATCGTCCATCATCGTCATCCGAAGAACTTTCGCGCCTTTTCCAGCGCATCGGCCAAAGCGTCGACTTCGGCCTTGGTGTTATACATGCCGAACGATGCCCTGCATGTGGAGGTCACGCCGAAGCGTTTCAACAGCGGCTGGGCGCAGTGCGTGCCGGCGCGGACCGCGACGCCTTGCCTGTCGATAAGCATCGACACGTCATGGGCGTGGATGCCCTGCAATTCGAACGAGATGATGGCGCCCTTGCCGGGCGCGTCGCCGAAGATGCGCAGCGAATTGATGGCGCGCAGCCGCTCGTGGGCGTAATTCTTGAGGTCCGCCTCATGCGCCGCGATGCGCTCGCGGCCGACCTTTTCCATATATTCGAGCGCGGCGCCCAGCCCGATCGCCTGCACGATCGGCGGCGTGCCGGCCTCGAAACGGTGCGGCGGCTCGTTGTAGGTGACGATGTCTTCCGTCACCTCCTCGATCATTTCGCCGCCACCCATGAAGGGCCGCATCGCTTCCAGCATGTGCTTCTTGCCGTAGAGCACGCCGATGCCGGACGGCCCGTAAACCTTGTGGCCGGTGAAGACGAAGAAGTCGCAATCGAGGTCCTGCACGTCGATCGGCATATGCACGGCGCTCTGGCTGCCGTCGACGAGCACCGGAATTCCACGCGGATGCGCGATGCGCACGATCTCCTTGATCGGCGTCACCGTGCCCAGCGCGTTCGACATATGGGTGATGGCGACGAGTTTTGTGCGGTTCGTCAGCCGCTTCTCGAATTCCTCGATATGGAAGGCGCCGAGATCGTCGACCGGCACCCAGACAAGCTTCGCGCCCTGCCGCTCGCGGATGAAATGCCAGGGCACGATGTTGGAGTGGTGCTCCATGATCGAGAGGACGATCTCGTCGCCCTCGCCGATCCTCGGCATGCCGTAGCCATAGGCGACCGTGTTGATCGCCGAGGTGGTGTTGGAGGTGAAGACGATGTTGTCGGTGCTCGGCGCATTGAGGAAGCGGCGTACCGTCTCGCGTGCTTTCTCATAAGCATCGGTCGCGGCATTCGACAGAAAATGCAGGCCGCGATGGACATTGGCGTAGTCCTGCGAATAGGCGTGCTGGATCGTGTCGAGCACCACCTGCGGCTTCTGCGCCGAGGCGCCGTTGTCGAGATAGACCAGCGGCTTGCCGTAGACCTGCCGCGACAGGATCGGGAAGTCGCGGCGGATCGCCTCGACGTCGTAGGGAGCGGTTTCGATCTTCTGGTCCATCACAAGGTCTTTCGAGGCTTCGCCTCACTCCGTCCGGCACCCTCATCCGTCTTGGCGCTCCGCGCCAATCCACCTTCTCCCAAGTAGGAGAAGGGGAAAGCGCTATCCGTGCGTCGAAAACCAGGCGTCGAGCCGCGCTTCGAGCGCATCGACGAGCGCCTCGTCGTCCAGTTCCTCGATCACTTCCGCGACGAAAGCCTTCACCAGCAGCCCTCGAGCCGCCTTTTCCTCGATGCCGCGCGCCATCAGATAGAACAGATGGTTGTGGTCGATCTCCGTGACCGTCGCCCCGTGACCGCAGACGACGTCGTCGGCGAAGATTTCCAGCTCCGGCTTGGTCGAGAACTCACCCTCGTCCGACAGCAGCAGCGTGTTGCACGCCATCTTGGCGTTGGTCTTCTGCGCGTATTGGTGCACGTTGATGCGACCCTGGAAGACACCCCGCGCCTTGCCGGTCACAACATTGCGGATCACTTCGGTCGAAGCGGTGTGCGGCACGGCATGGTCGAGCACCATGGTGGTGTCGGTATGCGTGTCGCCGGCCAGAAGGTTGATGCCGCGCAGCTTGAAATCGGCGCCCTCGCCAGTCGTCCTGACCACGACTTCCTGGCGCACCAGCTTGCCGCCGGCGTTCATCACGAACAGCGTCAGCTTGGCGTCCTTGCCGATATGCGCCTTGAGCTGGGCAAGGTGCGTCGCCGTGTCCGGCTGCTCCTGCACGATCAGCCAGGTCACCTCGGCACCGTCGCCGACCACAAGCTGGCTGACCGAACTGACGAGCGCGGCTTCGCCGCCCTCGCCCGTCTGGCGCTCGACGATGATTGCCTTGGCGCCGGCACCGACACGTGCCAGGAGCCGCACATGCGTCTGGCCGCCGGCCTGGAGGTTCTGCAGCTCGATCGGCTTTTCCAGCTCGGTGCCGTCGGCGATGTCGACGAAATAGCCGTCGGCGACGAAGGCCGTGTTCAGCGCGCCGATTGCGTCATCGGCGCCATAGCGATCGAGCCCCGGCGCGATACTGCCGTCGGTGAGCTTCTCCGACAGGCGCTGCACCGTGACGCCTTCGATCTCGGGAGCCTTGGCGCTCGAAACGCCGTTCAGCACCGGCAGAACGGCCGAACCGTCGAGGACCGGATCGAGCGCCTTTGCGATGTCCCCGGCCTCGAAGACCGGCACCGAGGTCAGCAGCCGGCGCAGGTCCGTATAGTGCCAGGATTCGACGCGGCGCGTCGGCAGGCCGTGCTTGATCGCCTCGATCGCGTCGTCGCGCTTGACCATCACTGCGCCGTCGCCGGGCAGCAGCGATAGCCGCTCGCCGAAGGCGTCGATCAGCGCCGTTTCGGCCAATGTCCGCTGGGGCTGTGCGTGCATGTTCATTGCTCTTGCCTCACTTGGCCCCATCTCACGCGGCTTGCCCGATCACGCCGGCATAGCCGTTGGTTTCAAGATCGAGCGCCAGCGACTTGTCGCCAGACTTGATGACCTGGCCCTTGTAGAGCACGTGCACGCTGTCCGGCACGATGTGCTCGAGCAGGCGCTGGTAGTGGGTGATGACGACGATCGCGCGCTCCGGCGAGCGCAGCGCGTTGACGCCATCGGCGACGATCTTGAGGGCGTCGATGTCGAGGCCTGAATCGGTCTCGTCGAGCACGCAGAGCTTCGGCTCGAGCAGTTTCATCTGCAGGATCTCGGCGCGCTTCTTTTCGCCGCCGGAGAAGCCGACATTGAGCGGCCGCTTCATCATGTTCATGTCCATGTTGAGCGAAGCGGCGGCGTCCTTCACGCGCTTCAGGAATTCCGGAACCTTCAGGGGCTCCTCGCCGCGCGCCTTGCGCTGCTCGTTCATCGCGACTTTCAGGAATTCCATGGTCGCCACGCCCGGTATCTCCATCGGATACTGGAAGGCGAGGAAGATGCCGGCGGTGGCACGTTCGGCCGGATCCATTTCGAGGATCGACTGGCCGTTGTAGAGGATGTCGCCTTCGGTGACCTCGTAGTCCTCGCGGCCGGCGAGGATGTAGGACAGCGTCGACTTGCCCGAACCGTTCGGGCCCATGATGGCGGCGACCTCGCCGGCTTTGACCGTCAGGTTCAGGCCACGGATGATCTCCGTGCCGTCCTCGACGATGCGGGCATGCAAATTCTTGATCTCAAGCATATTTTTTTCCTGAATATCTTCTGCGGTCAGCCGACCGAACCCTCGAGGCTGATGCCGATCAGCTTCTGCGCCTCTACAGCGAACTCCATCGGCAGCTGTTGGATGACGTCCTTGACAAAGCCGTTGACGATCAGCGCGATCGCCTCTTCCTCGGGAATCCCGCGCTGCATCACGTAGAACTTCTGGTCCTCGGATATCTTCGACGTCGTCGCCTCGTGCTCGAACTTCGCCGTCGCGTTCTTGGCTTCCATGTAGGGCACGGTGTGCGCGCCGCACTGGTCGCCGATCAGCAGCGAATCGCAGTTGGTGAAGTTGCGGGCGTTGGTCGCCTTGCGGTGCGCCGAGACTTGGCCGCGATAGGTGTTCTGCGAGAAGCCGGCGGCAATACCCTTGGAGATGATGCGGCTCGACGTGTTCTTGCCGAGATGGATCATCTTGGTGCCGCTGTCGACCTGCTGATAGCCGTTCGAAACCGCGATCGAATAGAACTCGCCGCTGGAATCGTCGCCGCGAAGGATGCAGCTCGGATATTTCCAGGTGATCGCCGAGCCGGTCTCGACCTGCGTCCACGAGATCTTCGAACGGTGGCCGCGGCAGTCGCCGCGCTTGGTGACGAAATTATAGATGCCGCCCTTGCCCTCGGCGTCGCCCGGATACCAGTTCTGCACCGTCGAATATTTGATCTCGGCATCGTCGAGCGCAATCAGCTCGACCACCGCGGCATGCAGCTGGTTCTCGTCGCGCTGCGGCGCCGTGCAGCCTTCGAGATAGGACACATAGGCCCCCTCCTCGGCGATGATCAGCGTGCGCTCGAACTGGCCGGTATTCTTCTCGTTGATGCGGAAATAGGTCGACAGCTCCATCGGGCAGCGCACGCCCTTCGGCACGAAGACGAAGGAGCCGTCGGTGAACACGGCCGAGTTCAGCGTGGCGTAGAAATTGTCGGAAGTGGGCACGACCGAGCCCAGATATTTCTGCACCAGTTCAGGGTGCTCGCGGATCGCTTCCGAAATCGAGCAGAAGATGACGCCGGCCTGAGCCAGCTCCTTCTTGAAGGTGGTGACGACCGAGACGGAATCGAACACGGCGTCGACCGCGACGCGGCCGGACTTGTAGACGTTGTCGTTGGCCTCCTCCAGCTCCGAAGCGTCGGTCTTCTGCACGCCGGCGAGGATCTCCTGCTCCTTCAAAGGAATGCCAAGCTTCTCGTAGACCTTGAGCAATTCGGGATCGACCTCGTCCAGCGACTTCGGTCCCGGCGTGCTCTTCGGCGCCGCGTAATAGTGGATGTCCTGGAAGTCGATCTTCGGATAGTGGACGCGCGCCCAGGTCGGCTCTTCCAGCGTCAGCCAGCGCCTATAGGCGCCCAGACGCCATTCCAGCATCCAGTCCGGCTCGCCCTTCTTCTCAGAGATCAAGCGAATGATGTCTTCGCTCAGGCCCTTGGGGGCCTTGTCCATCTCGATCTCTGTCTGGAATCCATATTTATACTGGTCGACGTCGATCTTTCGGACTCGATCGATCGTCTCCTGCACAGCAGGCATAAGCGTTCTCCATCCACGCCGGGGTCAAGGCCCGGCAGTTTTCAAACTATGGCACCGCAGAAACGCGCCCCGGGAAGGACTCGGCTGCGGAGTAAGCTCCATATAGTGCGTTCCGGCCGGAAATTCACCCGTCCAAACGAAACGCACGGCTTTACCAGGCCGGATGGCCTGAATTCGTCTTTCGAACACCGGATTTCAAGAGCCGCCCGGGATCTCTTGTCCGATGCCCTGCCGCCGTCAGGCAGCCTTTTCTTTTCCAGCCCGACGCGCGGCTATGCCCGCCAGAGCCGCCCGGAACGCCTCGATCTCCTCGGCGCCGGTGGCGCGGCCAATCGAGACGCGCAAGGCGCCAAGGCTCTCGCCGTGGCCCATCGCCTTCAGCACATGGCTTGGCCCGACTTTCCCCGACGAGCAGGCGGAACCGGCCGACAGCGCAACACCGGCGAGATCGAAGGCGATCTGCGCCGTCTCGGCCTTGACGCCGGGAATAGCGAATAATGTCGTATTGGCAAGCCTTGGCGCTGCCGCTCCAAAGATTTCCGTATCAGGGACGAGCTCCCGGACGATGGCTTCGACCTTGTCGCGACGGCGCGCGACCGCTTCCATGTCTTCCAGGCCGGCGAGTGCTGCCCGCGCCGCGGCACCAAAACCGGCAATGCCGGGAAGATTCTCCGTGCCGGCGCGATGGCCCTTTTCCTGGCCGCCGCCTTTGATCAGCGGCTTCGGCATCATCAGATCGGCCCGGGCGACGATGGCGCCGACGCCCTTCGGGCCGCCGATCTTGTGCGAGGAAAGGATCAGATGATCGGCATAACCGGCTGACATGTCGATCGGAATCCGTCCTGCCGCCTGCACGGCATCGACGACCAGCACGCCGCCCGCTTCCTTGACGATCTCGGCGATGCGTCCGATCGGCTGGATCACCCCCGTCTCGTTGTTGGCGGCATGGATCGCCACCAGCGGCAGGCCGGCAGCCTTGTCATGCGCGGAGAGCGCCGTAGTCAGCGCCTCGAGATCGGCAATGCCGTCTCGATCGACGCCGATCCTCGTCACCTGCGGCGCCGAGAACCGCCCGCCATTCAGAATGCAGGGATGATCGGCGGCCGAGACATAGAGGTGGCTGATGCGGACAGAGCCGCGCCCCATCTGCCAGTCGGGAGCAAGCAGCGTCGATGCGGCCTCCGTCGCGCCGGAGGTGAACACGACGTGCTCGGGCCTGGCATTGACCAGCCCTGCCACGTCACGCCTGGCATCCTCGATCAGCCGCCGCGCCGCGCGGCCCTCGCTGTGAACCGACGACGGATTGGCGGCATCGAGCGCCGCGACCGCCGCCGACCGCGCCTCTGCCATGAGAGGTGCGCTGGCGTTGTAGTCGAGATAGGCGCGAGTTGCGGCCATTTTCCTTCAGTCGATCCTGTCAGCAGCCATTCCGCGAGGACAGCGCGTTATTTCCTTGAAATTGCAAGGCGAGCCGTCCTATTTACCCGGCTTGCGGCGCGGGCGGCCGAGAAAATGCGTTCTCGGCACCCAGTTTTGAACAATTCTAAACTAGCTTCTAGGAAGACGCTTGCCCGGCGTCAAGGCCACAGAATGGGCCAAAGGAAGAGTCCGGGCTCGCGCCTTCGTATGCCACGTGGAGTATTTTATGCCTGAGGTCATTTTCGCCGGTCCGGCTGGTCGCCTGGAGGGCCGTTACCAGCCTTCCAAGGAAAAGAGCGCGCCGATCGCCATTGTGCTGCATCCGCACCCGCAATTCGGCGGCACGATGAACAACAAGATCGTCTACGACCTCTTCTACATGTTCCAGAAGCGCGATTTCACCACGCTTCGCTTCAATTTCCGCGGCATCGGCCGCAGCCAGGGCGAGTTCGACCACGGTACCGGCGAATTGTCGGACGCGGCCGCTGCGCTCGACTGGGTGCAGTCGCTGCATCCGGATTCCAAGAGCTGCTGGGTCGCGGGCTATTCCTTCGGCTCATGGATCGGCATGCAGCTGCTCATGCGCCGGCCCGAGATCGAGGGCTTCATCTCGGTCGCCCCGCAGCCCAACACCTACGATTTTTCGTTCCTGGCACCCTGCCCGTCGTCCGGCCTCATCATCCATGGCGATGCCGATAAGGTGGCGCCGCCCAAGGACGTCCAGACGCTGGTCGACAAGCTGCACACGCAAAAGGGCATAACCATCACGCAGAAGACTATCTCCGGCGCCAACCATTTCTTCGCCAACCACGCCGAACTGCTGATCGACGAATGCGCCGACTACCTCGACCGGCGGCTGGCCGGCGAGCTCGCCGATCCACGGCCGAAGCGGCTGAGGTAGATTTCGGGCGATCCTTAGACCAAATAGCTCTACGGGCGGTCAGCCGACAATTGCTCGCGGCTCCGCCTCGCCAGCGATGTTTTGTCCTTGGATCCGCTGGAAGACAGCAGCCGGAACGTGCGCTTGGGCACGGGTCTGGTCGACGACGGCCGTCGGAAGATGAAACCGAGCCGCGCGAAGACCAGCCCTGCGGCGATCGCAAAGGCAAGGCCGAGCCCAAAGCCGGCCACTGTGTCGCTCGGATAATGCGCGCCGACGAAGACGCGCGTCGAAGCGATCAAGGCCGTGGCCGCAAGCGCGATGTGCCAGCGCCTTGGAAACAGCAGCAAGAGGACGCCGAACACCGCCCCCATCGTCGTGGCATGGCCGGACGGAAAGCCGGCGAAGCGCGCATCCATGGCGAAGGGATGCAGCGACAGCACCCCGTAATCGTCGAAATAGAGCGGCCGGGCCCGGCCGATGCCGTATTTCAGTAAGTTGACGGCCAGCCCGGAAAGACCAACCGCGCAAAGCACCAGGAAAGCGAAGCAGGTCCAATTGTAGACGAGCAGACGCGACGACCTGGAAAGCCGTCGCCAGTCCGTCAGGTTGGCGGCGACGAGGCAGAGAACCGCGGGGATGAGATACCAGCCGCCCAGGCCGAAATCCGTTAAGAAGTCGGTGAAACGGACGAAGCCTGGCGTCCACCCGCCGCGCATCCTGCCGGCGGCGCTGTCCAGGGTGAGGCCAATGGCTATGGCCAGCAGAAGCCATGCAGAGACCCAGACGAGCCAGGGAATCTCGGGATAGCGCGCGGGACGCACTGCAAAACGCCGCTGCACGATGCGCGTCGTGTCGAGGAAGTTGCCGAGCGAACGGCGGTAAAGAGAAACGGCGGACATGGCTCTATAGGGGTCTTCGAGCTCCGACATTATTCCTCACTGGGCCACTCGATAAAGGCCGAGCGCCAGCTTGTCTCCTGACGAATAGTTGAGCCCGTCGATCTCGGTCAGTCGCTTCGCCGACTTGCCCTGCCCGGCAAGCAGCTCGTTGAGCTTTTGCTCCTCCTTGACCGGCGCCAGTCCCAGCGCACAGGTCGGATCGGCCAGCAGGTGCTTTGCCACGCCATCGACGTCGGTCAGCACGGTCTTGGTCCCGACCAGGAACACCAGGCTCGGCTCGTGATAGGGGGACGAGGCGAGCACCGTGGTGTCGCAAGGACGGTTGGCATCGACGGCTGCCTTGATGGCCGGGCTCAGCCAGATCGGCTTCAGCGACGGCGCAATCACGCCGAACAGCAGGCTGAACGTTACGCCCGCGCCGATCGCGATCGCCGCGATGCGTTCGAGCGGCACCTGCAATTGGCGCGGGAAAGCCAGATAGCCGGTCACGAGCGCGGCGATTGCCGCCGGAATGCTCCACCAGGAAAAGGCTTTTGCGAGATAGAGCGGCGCGCCTATGCATACTGCGGCTAGCCCGATCGACACGACGACGACGCCGAAGGCGGTCGACCACCACAGCCAGTTCTGCCAGCGCTTGAGCGGCGCATTGGCCTTGTCCTCCGGCAAGGTGAGCAGCCAGCCGATCAGCAGCGCCATGCCGGGATAGGCCGGCAGCACATAATGCGGCAGCTTGGTCGGGATCGCCTCGAACACCAGCCAGAAGGGGATATACCAGGCGAGACAGAAGCGCAGGCGCGGGTCGTCCCAGAAGCGGTTGATGGCCTGCAGCCCGGCGCCGACCGCGATCAGGCCGAAAGGCCACATGAACAGCGAATAGGTGAGCATATAGAAGCCCGGCGGCAGGCCATGCGATTCCTCGCCTTGCGCCACCTTGTTCAGCATGTCCTTGCCGACCGCCTCCTGGAAGAAGGCGCCGCCGCTCTTCCAGCTGATGAGGATGATCCAGGGCAGCACGATGACGAGCACGATTGCGACGCCGCGCACCAGCTTCAGCTTCAAAAGCCAGCGCCAGTCGCGTTCGAAGGCGAACAGCGCGCCGGCCGTCAGCAGCGACAACAGCGGAGCGACCGGACCCTTGATCAGAATTCCCAGTCCCTGCGCGATCCAGAAGATCCATGGGAGGTGGCCGGCAATCGGCTCCTTGCGGCGGGCGGCCAGATAGACCTGCGCCAACGCGCCTTGCGCGGCCACGCAGCAGGCGAGCAACATGGCGTCGGTCTTGGCGTCGCGGCCTTCGAAGGCGGTGGCGAAGATGGCGGCTATCATCAGGCCGGCGGCAAGGCCGCCATTGGCGCCGAAGAGTTTTGTGCCCGTCCAGCCGATGCCCACGACGGCGAGCGCAATGCCGAGCATCGAAACCAGCCGATAGACCCAGATCGGCGCTTCGGCCCCCTCACCGCTCAATACGACGGCCGCCGATTGCAGCCAATAGATGCCGATCGGTTTCTTGTAGCGCGTCACATCCTGCAGGCGGATGTCGATGTAGTCGCCGGTCTCGACCATCTGCTTGGTCGACTGGACGAAGCGGGATTCGTCGCGGTCGATCGGCGGCAGGCTTGCCAGCCCGCTGACGGTCATCAGGATGCTGAACAGAAAGAGGAGGAGATAGTTCCTGTTCATCGCGGGAGCTTGTCCGATCTGATCTGCGGGATAGCCCCGTCGCGGCGCGTCGGGGCGTGCTGCCCTTGCGCGGGCGCCTCATTACGCCAGCAAAAGAGGCGAAGCAAGGATGCGGCGATAGCACGCAAAGCCCCAAGCCACTTTTGCTGATCGCCCATTTGCCCGTTGAAGCGCGATCCCACGCAAACCGGAAACCACTTTTGCTGATCACCTGTTTGCCTCTTGAAGCGCGATCCTACGCAAAACCGGAAACCACTTTTGCTGATCGCGCTTGGATGCTAAACGCGCCCCTTCACGTCAAGCTCGGCCAAATGCCGTGCGATCTCCGGGAAGATAAGATGTCCGCCTTCAAGTCCGATTTCCTGCGCATCATGAGCGAGCGCGGCTTCATCCACCAGATTTCGGATGAAACCGGCCTCGACCAGCTTTTCGCCAAGGAAACGGTGAGCGCTTATATCGGCTTCGATGCGACGGCGAAGAGCCTGCATGCCGGATCGCTGATCCAGATCATGATGCTTCACTGGCTGCAGCATACCGGCCACCGGCCGATCGCGCTGATGGGCGGCGGCACCTCGATGATCGGCGATCCTTCTTTCAAGGACGAGGCGCGCAAGCTGCTGACGCCTGGGGACATTGAGAGCAATCTCGTCGGCATCCGCCGCAATTTCGCGCCTTATCTCAAATTCGGCAGCGGCGCGGGCGACGCGGTGATGGTCAACAATGCCGATTGGCTGATGGAGATCAACTACGTCAGTTTCCTGCGCGATGTCGGCCGGCATTTCTCCGTAAACCGCATGCTGGCCTTCGATTCCGTGAAGCTCAGGCTCGACCGCGAGCAGTCGCTGTCGTTCCTCGAATTCAACTACATGATCCTGCAGGCTTACGACTTCGTCGAGCTCTACAAGCGCGTCGGCTGCCGGCTGCAGATGGGCGGCTCCGACCAGTGGGGCAACATCGTCAACGGCATCGATCTCGGTCATCGCATGGAAGGCGTGCAGCTGTTTGCGATGACCACGCCGCTGCTCACCACTTCCTCCGGCGCCAAGATGGGCAAGTCGGCCTCCGGCGCTGTCTGGCTCGATGGCGACATGCTGTCCCCTTACGAATTCTGGCAGTACTGGCGCAACACAGAGGACGCGGATGTCGGGCGCTTCCTGAAGCTCTACACGACGCTGCCGCTGGATGAGGTCGCGCGCCTCGAAAAGCTCGGCGGCTCGGAGATCAACGAGGCGAAGAAGATTCTCGCCACCGAGATCACCGCCATGCTGCATGGCCGCGAGGCGGCCGAAACGGCTGCAGAGACCGCGCGCAAGACTTTCGAGGAAGGCGCGCTCGCCGACACGCTGCCCAGCATCGACGTCGCCAAGGCTGATCTCGAGGCCGGCATCGGCATCCTGTCGCTGTTCGTCACCGCCGGGCTCGCCGGCTCCAATGGCGAAGCGCGCCGGCATGTCCAGGGCGGTGCCGTGCGCCTCAACGACCAGGTGGTGACCGACGACCGGCGCGTGGTGACGCTTGAGGACCTGGGCGCGGAAGGTGTGGTGAAGCTCTCGTTCGGCAGGAAGAAGCACGTTCTGGTGCGGCCGATTTAGTCGGGCTGATCACCGATATTCGAAGATTGAGCGAAAAATTCCCGGCGCCACCACCGACAGCGGATTGATGTTGAGCGTCGGCTTGTTGGCGTTGCCGCGCAGCCGGTAGGTGACGCCGATCAGGCCGCGGTCGCGGCCGTTGCCGAGCAGCGGGCCGAACAGCGGCAGTTCGCCGAAGATGCGGTTGAGCCCATAGACCGGCATGAAGGTGCCGGTCATGTCCATATTGTTGTCTTGGTCGTAGAGCGTGCCCTGGAAAGTCGTGCCGATGCGCGGACCCCGCAACAGACCGTTTGCCAGTCTGAGATAGCCGGAGCCCTTGTCGATCTCGGCATAGCCGCGCTCGAACTGCACCCTTGAGGTGTCGATGTTGGCCTTGACCGCCTGGTTGAGGCTGCGCGTATCGCCGGCCGGCCTGGTCGACACGATCGACGCAAGCTTCGGCTCGTTGACGACATAGAAATTGCTGGCGTCGACCTGGCCCTTCATTGGTCCGTCGGCGTCGCCCGCCAGCGACAGCGTGATGGCCCCGCCCTCCATATGCTCGTAAATGTTGAGGAAGCGCAGGATAGCGCCGGCATCGGCCGATTTCATCGTGAGGGACCGGCCGCCGTCGCCGGTGGTGTTTCGGACGGCAATGGCGGCACCCGAACTCGCCGTCGCGCTGACATCGAGACCATTCACCCGGGAGCCGGCAGCGCTGTAATTCAGCTTGAGGTTCGACAGCACCTCGTCGTGAAAGCCGGTCAGCGACTTCACGTCGGCGCTGACCGAGATCGCGTCGGCGCCGGCGCCTTTTGTGGCTGTATCGACGTCTGAGGTGAACTGTTTGATCAGCGAGCGGGCGTCGAGAGAGTCGCCGCTGACATTGACCGCATAGCTTTTGCCCGACCGTTTGACCGAGACCGCGACGTCGTCTCCCCTGTTGAGCGCGACCTTGCTGAACCGGGCCGAGGACAGCGCCCCGTTGACCAGTGTCACATCGCCGTCGATCGAAAAGCTCTTCCCATCGAGATCGAAGTCGGACAGCGTGGTCGTGCTGCCGGACTTTGCCATCGTGAAGGTGACCTTGGCCGGAATGCCGGCACCCTTGCTCCATCCTGCCCAGGGGATGTCGAGCCTTGCGTTGGTCAGGTCGGCCGACACGTTCTGGACGCCCTCGCCGCTCTTGTCGATCGCCACCTTGATGGTTCCGGAAAGCAGCGGCGACAGGCCGGGCATTGCTGCAGCGCGCGTCTTGTCGTCGATCACCAGCGCGACCTTACGGCTACGCGGCGGGCCGCTGTCCTCGAGCGGCTCGACCAGGTCGAGCTCGGCTGGAATGCCGTTCAGCTTCGCCTTCGCCGATATCACCGCACGGTCGGGGCTCACGGTGATCGACCCGTCGGCCTCGGTCACCATCTGGTCCTCGAACGGCTTGGCTAAGGAAAGATCCTGGTAGTCCAGCGCCACCAGCCAGTCGAGCCTCGAGGTATCTACGCCGGAAGTCAGCGGAATGTCGGCCCGCACATGCCCGGTGACGGTGCCGCTCAAATCCTCAGGCGCAAGCCCGACATGGCGCATGGCGTTGATCGGCTCAAAGGAGGCGAGTTCGGCGATCGCCGTGGCTTCGCCAGCGACATCGATGTCGAGAGAGCCGATCACGGGCGAAACATTCGCCTGCTTGATCGTCAGTGTGCCCCCGCTTGCCGCCACGGTGCGGCCGCTCGGCATAAAAACGCTGCCCGAGGACAGCGTGATATCGACATCGTTGCCGTGGAAGGCAACGACACCGACCGCATCGCGGATCGGCGGAATGCGCCCCGCGGTATCGAAGCGCGAGCCCTCGACCTGGAAGCGGCCGAACACCTCGTCGCCGGAAAGCGGAACGCCGTTGCCGAGCCGCCCAGGAACGACCTGGAACTGCAGGTTGGCGTCGACCACACGGCCGCCGAACAGGTTGTCTAGCACCCAAAGCCGCGCGTTGCGGGCGGAGAACCAGGGCCACAATTGCTTCACATGCGAAACCGGCATGTCGTGTACATTGAGCGACAGCGACACACCCGGCGGGCCATTGTCGATGAAGGCGAGCGACGCCGTGCCCAGCACGTCGCTCGAACCCCCGGAGCGGACGCCGATCTGCTCGGCGACGAGCTTGCGGCTCTTGGTCTGGTAGACGCCGGCGACCCGGGCAAGAAACTGAAGCGCCGGCTCCGGCGATTCCGAAGGCGCGAGCGTCGAGCCGTCGCTGACAAGGTCATAGCGGTAGGACGGCTCCTCGCCCGCGGCTGCCGGTTTCGGCCCGACCGAGCCTGAGAAATCGAATGTCGAGCGGCCGGTCCTGATCAGCAATTTGTCGACCGAGACCTTGTTTGATCCCGCGACCAATGTGGCCCTGGCATCGACGTCGGCCGGCAGCAGCCCGCGCGAGCCGAGATCGAGCACCGAGCCGCCGAGCGACAGCGACGCCGTCAGCCGCGACGGCGTGTCGCCGGACGCCTCGACGCCCGAAAGCTTCAGCGCAACAGAACCAAGCTTGCCGCCCTGGGCGGCGAAGTTCCCGCCGCTGGAGCTTCCCTGAGCGGGCGTTACGCCGACGTCCGCTATCGCGACGGCGGCGTCCAGCGATGCGATCCGCCTGGCGCTCGGATCGCGCGCCGCGGAGGCGCTCAGGCTTACATGTCGGCCGTCGACATCGGCTTTTGAAGACAGTTCCATGCTGCCTGTGCCCGTCTGCCCAACCGTGGCCTCGGCGACGGTCAGACGCCTGACCGATCCGCCCGGCGGCAATTCGAACTCGACGTTGCGGAGGTCGATCTGGCGCATCGATTCCGCGCTCACCGCATCCAGCGCCGCGTTGACGCCGCCAAACACCGCCGCCGATACTTTCTCCGGATCGACCAGGCCATCCTCGTTGCGCAAAGCCGCAGTCCAATCACCGCTCCCGGACGGCATGGCGGCGACCATGATGCGAGCATCGGAGAACCGGGCGCTGGTGAGCTTGACCTCGCCGGATAGCAGCGGCAGCAGGCGCATGCCGAAGCGGACGCGCCCGACATCGGCCATCGGCTTGCCGTCGGCCGTCTTCAAGCTGACGTCGCTGACCTGCAGAGCGACGAAGCTCGACCCATCGAGCGTCAACCGCGCCGGCCCAACGGTGACGTTGAGATCGACGCCAGCGAGCTTCTCGATGGCCGTCTCGGCTTCGGCGCGAAGTCGTTCCGTGCCGATGCCTGACGTGCCAAGCACATAGACGCCAATTGCCGCCAGAAGCACCAGCGCGCAGAGCCCGGTGAACACCCGACCGAGGATGCGGAAGCGCCGGCGCACCGAAGCACGGCCGAGCGGCGGCACGCTGCACGCGGACGGAAAGGCCGCCAGGTCGGTGATCTCGTCACGCCTGAACCTGATCTTCTCGTGCTGCGGTCGCTCCTGATCCAAGCAATATTCCGTTGTAAACGTACTCGTCGTGGACGAATCCCCGCCTCACGTTATATCGATGCTCGATCCGCGCGTAACCGCAAACAAGGGCATCGACATGGCTGAACTCGACGTGGGCGACGTTGCGCCGCAATTCGATCTTCCGCGCGACGGCGGCGGCTCCCTGAGCCTCGCCGCGATCCGGGGAAAACCTGTCGTACTCTACTTTTATCCGCAGGACGACACCACAAGCTGCACCAACGAAGCGATCGGCTTCTCGCAGCTGAAGCCGGAATTCGAGAAGGTCGGCGCCGTGGTCATCGGGCTGTCCCCCGATAGCGTCAAGAAACACGACAAATTCAAGGCGAAATACGATCTCACCCTCGATCTCGTCGCAGACGAGGAGCGCAAGGCGATCGAGGCCTATCATCTGTGGGTCGAGAAGACGATGTACGGCCGCAAGTACATGGGTGTCGAGCGCGCCACCTTCCTGATCGGCCAGGACGGACGCATCGCCCGCATCTGGCGCAAGGTGCGCGTCAAGGGCCATGCCGAAGAGGTGCTGGAGGCGGTGCGCGCGCTCTGAAGCGGGGCAGACCCAAAGCTTCCGCGATTTGCTGGCCTCCTTCCCTGCAACCTGCCACCCGCGTTGCGGGATTTGGTTATGCCGACATCGGGGCCAGCAAAGCTTTGTTAACCCTAATAATGTGTAATCGAGCTGTCGTTGGAGTCGTAACGAAAGCTTGGTCCCGTGAATTCAAACGGTCAGTCAGCGGTCTTCGGCAGGCGCAAGGAGCCCCATACGGTCATTATCGCCCGGGGCAACGAGATCCGGCATTTCACCATCCGCCCGTGGCTCGCCGCCTTCATCGGGTCGGCGCTTGCGGCGATCGCCATCGGCTATCTGCTCGCCACCTCCTACCTGGTGCTGCGCGATGACCTGATCGGCGCCACCACGGCCAGGCAGGCGCGCATGCAGCAGGCCTATGAGGATCGCATCTCCGCGCTTCGCGCCCAGGTCGATCGCATCACCAGCCGCCAGCTTCTCGACCAGCAGCTCATGGAGACCAAGGTCGGCGAGTTGCTGGCCAGGCAGACCCAGCTCAGCCAGCGCCACGGCCGGCTCGGGCCGATCCTCGAACGCGCCGAGAGCGAGGTCGGCGATGTGCCCGCCGCAGCCAATGCCGCAGCGACGAAACCCGACGAGCACGCCGAGATCACCGGCGGCCTTTCGCAGGTCCCGACCTACTCCGTCGCGTCGTTGGGCGCCGGCGACACGAGGCCATTCTCCCTGTGGTCGACACGCTCGGACCCGCTCGACAACGAAACGTCAGCGGATCGCGCCGACAAGCTCTTCGTGTCGATCAACGCTTCGCTCAAGGCCATCGAGAACCAGCAGCTCACCCGCATCACCACGCTTGCGGACAACGCTTATCGCAACGCGGACGCGATCTCGCAGGCACTGCAAGCCGCCGGGCTGCCGGTCGACACGGAGCTCGACAAGAACGATGTCGGCGGGCCGCTGGTGCCGCTCGATTCCTCAATGATCTTCGACAGCAAAGTCAAAGAGCTGGATGAAGCGCTTGATGCGCTGGATCAAGTCAAGAAAGAGGCGCGCAAGCTGCCGCTCAGCAATCCCGCGCCGGGTCATACTGTGACCAGCCCGTTCGGAGTGCGCACCGACCCGATCCTCGGCACGGCCGCCCTGCATACGGGAATGGATTTCAGGGCGCCGATCGGCATGCCGGCGAAGGTCACCGCTGCCGGCGTCGTCACCAAGGCCGGCTGGAACGGCGGCTACGGCCGCATGGTCGAGGTCGACCACGGCAACGGCTTTGCGACGCGCTATGGCCACCTCAGCGAGATCGACGTGACTGTCGGCCAGAAGCTCGCCGCCGGCGACGTGATCGGCAAGACCGGCAGCAGCGGCCGCTCGACCGGTCCGCATCTCCACTACGAGGTGCGCCACAACGGCGAGGCGGTCGACCCGCTGCGCTTCCTCGCCGTCGGCAAGAAGGTCGCGCAGTACCTTTAGCGCACGCCTCGCGGCCGACCCGAGGTCCCTCCAGATTTATCCACCGTTTTGCCTGGGCAGCGCCTCGCTTCGGATTGACTCAATCCAAGTTGTAGGATGATATACATCACCCTATCGCCTCACCGATTGCGCCGCTGATGACCGTTCGCAGCCTCTCACCGGATATCCTCAGCGTCCTCGAAGACGCAGTGGGGCCGAGCGGTCTCACTGCCGACACTGCTGGAATGGCGAAGTATCTCGGCGATTGGGCCGGCGACTATCGAGGCAGCGCGCTGGCCGTACTGCGCCCCGCGTCGGTTGCGGAGGTGCAGGTGCTGATGCGTCTGTGCAGCGAGTTGGGACTCGGCGTCATTCCACAGGGCGGCAACACCGGCTTGGTTTCGGGCGCCATCGATGGCACCACCACCGGCGGTGTAGTCGTCAGCCTGGAGCGGCTGAACGCCATCCGCCGGATCGATCGCGCGAACTTCACACTTCAGGCGGACGCAGGCTGCGTGCTGCAGACGATCAAAGAGGCAAGCGAGGCCGAAGATTGCCTGTTCCCACTGGCGCTCGGCGCACAAGGCAGTTGCCAGATCGGCGGCAATGCCGCGACCAATGCCGGCGGCGTCAACGTGCTGCGCTACGGCATGGCGCGCGACCTGATCCTGGGGCTGGAGGTTGTTCTGGCCGATGGCGAGCTGTGGAACGGCTTTTCCGGGCTGCGCAAGAACAACAGCGGTTATGACCTGAAGCAGCTGTTCATCGGCTCCGAGGGCACGCTCGGCATCATTACCGGTGTGGAGGTCAAGCTGTTCCCGAAGCCTGCCCGTGTCGAGACCGCCTATCTCGGCCTCATCTCGTTCGAAGCGGCCATCGGCCTCTTCAACCGAGCGCGACGCGCCTGCTCCGATCTGATTTCCGCCTTCGAGATCATCGGCTCGGAATGCATCGATTTGGCCCGGCTGGTCGATCCTGGAATGACGGCGCCTGTCGCAGCACCCGTCCATGCGCTGATCGAATTGTCCTCCGGACCGACCATCGACCTCAACGGCGTGCTCGCCAGTTTTCTAACCGATGCGCTCGAAGGCGGCCTGGTAGCCGACGCAGTCCTCGCGACCAGCAACGCGCAGGCTAAGGCCTTCTGGGCGATCCGCGAGGGACTGGTCGAGGGCCAGGCGAAGCGCGGCTACCACGTGCGCACCGATCTCTCGGTGCGCATTTCCGATATCCCTGCCCTTGTCGAGCGCGCCCGCCGCTTCGTCGCCACCGAACATCCGGGCTGGATTGCACTGGCCTATGGCCATGCCGGCGACGGCAACATCCATTTCAATGTGCTGCCGCCGCTCGATCTCGCTGATGGCGAAGCCCGGGCGCGCGGCGAGGAAATCACGGCGGGACTCTACGACATCGCCGTCAGGCTCGGCGGCTCGATCAGCGCCGAGCACGGCATCGGCCGCAGCCGTGCCCGAGAATTCTGGGCCGGGCTTTCGCCGGCGCATCGCCGCATGGCTGCCGCGCTGAAGACTGCGCTCGACCCTAAAGGGGTGATGAACCCCGGCTGCCTGCTGCCCTCGACGGAGCGTTTTTTATGAAGCAGAGACTGGCCGCCATCGGCACCGTCGAGACCCTGCCGCACCGGGTCGCGGCCTTCCTCAGCCGCGAGATCGAATCCGGCGAGTTGAATCCCGGCGCGCGGCTGCCGACCGAGCAGGAGCTTTCCGAGAAGTTCGGCGTCAGCCGCAATGTGGTGCGCGAGGCGATTGCCCAGTTGAGGGCGGACGGCATGATCGAGGCGCGGCAAGGCATCGGCGCCTTCGTGCTGGCGCCCCAGCAAAGGGCGGCGATCCGCATCGACCGCGAGGCGCTCAAGGACACCCACAATATGGAGCGGCTGTTCGAGCTGCGTTGCATCCTCGAGGCCGAGTCGGCGGCGCTCGCCGCGGCGCGGCGCGGGCAGGAGCATCTCGATTCGATCAAGGCGGCGCTCGACCGCATGGGCGGCGAGGAGCGCTGGGAAGAAGGCAGCATCGACGCCGACCTGCTATTCCACCGCGAGATCGCGCGGGCGACCGGCAACAGCTACATCCACACCTTCATCTCTTTTGTCTGCGAGCAGATCCGCCAGTCGATCCACTATGCCCGCTTAACCAACCCGCTGCACGATCTCGTCGAGATCAATGTCGGCGAACATGTGCGCATCTATGAGGCGCTAGTGGCGGGCGATCCGGCGGCGGCAGAAGCAGCAATGCGTACGCACATCATCGGCGCTGCGAACCGCGTCGGCGTGAAGCTGCCACTCTCCAAGACCGGCGGGACGAAATAATCATGCCGGCCAACCTCACCCGCATCTCCGACGTCTGCCTGCTGGTGGAAAATATCGAGCGTACGGTCGACTTCTATGTCGGGAAACTCGGCTTCCGGCTGCGTCGGCGTGCCGAAGGCTTTGCCGATTTCCATGGCGAGGGCGTGACGCTCGCCGCCTGGGAGCTCGACCACATCAACCGACACACCGGCGTCTCGAACCAGAGATCGCCGCGCCAAGCGCACAAGGTTTGCGTCGCCGTCCAGCTCGGATCGCCGGCCGAGATCGACCGGCTGCACGGCGAATTGAGCGCCAAGGGCGTGCCCTTCTATGGACCGCCCGAAAACTACGTCTGGAATGCGCGCTGCGCCTATTTCACCGATCCGGACGACACGCTTTGGGAGCTTTACGCCTGGCTCGACGGCGGCCCTGGCGACTACCACGACCAACAGCCGTAGCGACGCCGCGCCGAGGGAGCGGCGCTTGGAAAGAAGAGACAAGAAGTCTGCAACAGGAGCGAAAAATGAGTGGGAGCCAAGACTACGAATTGAACCGCCGCGCTTTCGTGAAGGGCGGCCTCGCAGCGGTCGCAGCCGCGTCAGCCGGTATGCAATTGGTGTTGACGCCGGGCGCCAGGGCCGCCGGCAAGGTCGTCATCCAGTATGACTGGCTGATGTCCAATGGCCAGATCGGTGACATCGCGGCCGTCGCCAACGGCTATTTCAAGGATGCCGGGCTCGAGGTGGAGTTCAGCCCTGGCGGCCCCAATGCCTCGACCGTGCCGCCGGTGATCTCCGGCGCCGCGCAGCTCGGCCAGTTCTCGGAAACGCCGCAGCTTTATGCGGCGCGCGCCAGCGGCGTGCCGATCAGAATCATCGCCTGCGGCTTCCGCACCGGCCCCTATGCGCTGACCTCGAAACCGGGAAAGCCAATCCGCAATGTTGCCGACCTCAAGGGCAAGAAGATCGGCATCCAGCCGACCGCGCGCTTCGTCATCGATGAGATCCTGGCCAAGAACGGTATCGACCCCTCGGAAGTCACCATCGTCAATGTCGGCTTCGACAAGGCGCCTCTGGTGCGCGGTGACGTCGACGCCATCGGCGGCTGGATCACCAACACCCAGGCGCTGAGCGTGGTCGGCGAGGACCGCATCGATCTCCTGGTGCGCGACCTCGGCCTCGCTTCCTACGCCGACGTCTATTTCGCGACCGACGCGGCGATCGAGAAGGACCCCGACACACTGGCGAAGTTCGTCGGCGCGGTCGGCAAGGGCTGGGGCTGGGTTCACGCCAACCCCCAGGAAGCGGTGAAGAAGATGGTCGCCGCGTATCCGGAGATGGATCTCGGCTGGGAAGAGAAGACCGTCAACCTGGTGCTGAAACTCTCCTTCGACGGCGCGACCGCCAAAGATGGCTGGGGCACGTTCGACCCTGCCTCCATCGAGGAGCAATTGACGCTGCTCGACAAGGTCGGCCAGTACCCGAACGGACGCCCGGCCGCCAAAGATGTCTACACCACGAAGATCCTGGAGCTTTCGGCCGCGGACCGGCCCAAGCTCGACGCGCCCGCGGCCTGATGCCGAACGCCATCGAAGCGCAGAAGCTCGATGTCGGCTATGGCGGCCGGCAGAAGGTCGTCAAGGTGCTGTCCGGCCTCGACCTCACGGTCGCGGCCGGCTCCTTCCTGTCGATCCTCGGCCCGTCGGGCTGCGGCAAGTCGACCTTACTTCGCGTGGTGGCGGACCTGCTCGACCCGCTGGACGGCACGATCAGCGTGCTTGGGGCCACACCGCACGCGGTGCGCTCGCGCCGCGACGTCGGCTTCGTCTTCCAGGATTCCACCCTGCTGCCCTGGCGCACGGTGCGCGACAATGTGCGCCTGCCGCTCGGCGTCGGCCAGCGCAGCCTCACACGCAAGATCGATGACCGCAGCAGCGAACTGCTGGAGCTGATGGGGCTTGGCGGACTCGGTGAACGCCTGCCGCATCAGCTTTCGGGGGGCCAGCGTCAGCGCGTCGCCATCGCGCGCGCCCTGCTTGGCGAGCCCAGGCTGCTTCTGATGGACGAGCCGTTCGGCGCGCTGGACGAGATCACGCGCGATCGCCTCAACGACGAATTGCTGACGCTCTGGCGGCGCACCGGCACAACGATCCTTTTCGTCACCCATTCGATCGCCGAAGCCGCCTATCTCGGCGAGCGCGTCATTGTGCTGGCTGCCAATCCGGGACGGGTGGTGAAGGACCTCGACCTGCGGCCCTTCAAGCAGGAAGGCAACCGCTGCAAGCGCGAGGATGCGGCGATCGTCGGCGCCATGGCCGAGTTGCGTGCAGCGCTGGAGCGCGCATCGTGAGACCGGCGCCGCTTGCCCCGCAAATGGCGATTGCGCTTCCGGTTCTGGGCGCGGCGTCGATCCTGATTGCCTGGCAGTATCTCCTGCCGCTGCTCGGCGTGCCGGCCTATATCGTGCCGACGCCGACGGCGATCTTCGGCGTCTTCCAGAAGAATTTCGCCCTGCTCATCGACAATCTCAGACCGACGCTGATCGAGGCGCTGGCGGGCTTCGTCATCGGCAATCTCGCCGCCGTGCTGCTTGCCGTGGTCTTCGTGCACAGCCGCATCCTGCAGGCCGCCTATTTCCCGATCGTGCTGTTCTTCAACACCATTCCGATCCTGGCGCTGTCGCCGATCATCATCCTGATCTTCGGCCTCGGCATGACGCCAAAGATCGTCATCGCCGCCGTGATCTGCTTCTTCCCGACCCTGGTGAACATGATCCGAGGCCTGGATTCGGCAAGCGACAACGAACACGAGCTGTTCCGCGTGCTGTCGGCGACACGCTCGGAGATCTTCTGGGCTCTGCGCCTGCCCCGCGCCTTGCCGATGCTGTTCTCCTCGCTGCGCATCGCCTCGGCCACTGCGGTAATCGGCGCCATCGTCGGCGAATGGATCGGCTCGGACAAAGGCCTCGGCGCGCTGATCATCCAGGCGACGTTCAACTATCAATCCGACCGGCTCTACGCCGCGATCGTGCTGTCCTCGTCGCTGTCGATCGCGCTTTTCTGCATCGTCGTGCTGATCGAGCGTCGCGTCATCAGATACTAGCTTTCCGCACATTGCCCGGGTCGCAAGCGCCGGGGCCGCAGGGAAACTTGCTCTCCTCGAGAGCCGGGCAAATTATTTTTGAATTCCATTTGACTGAATAAATCTTCTCTGCGAACCTTGTGTCCGTCAGGAGCGCAAGCCATGGCGTTGCGGGGAACCAATCAGGAGTTCGGGCGGCCATACAACCGGCGCATCGTGCTCGAATCCATCCGCCGCTTCGGTCCGATCGCCCGCGGCGACATCGCGCAGCACGTCGGGCTCACCGTTCAGACGGTCTCGACTATCGTGCGCGAGTTGGAGGAACAGGGTTATATACTGTCGGTCCGCGAGGAACCGAAGGGCCGCGGCCAGCCGCCGGCCACGCTGCGCATCAACCCGGAAGGCGGCTATGCCGTCGGCATCCACCTCACCCCGCTGGGGATAGACGCCGCACTCATCAACCTGAGCGGCGACGTGATCGAGAGCGTCCATCGCGAAGCGCCGAGCCCGACGCCCGATCTCGCCTTCGAGACGATCGGCGCCATGGTTGTCGATCTGACCGGGCGCCGGGCCGGAGGACGGGTCATCGGCGTCGGCATGGCGCTTCCCGGCCCGTTCGGCGTCGAGTCCATGAGCTTCGTCGGACCGACCACAATGGCCGGCTGGAAAGGCGTGCCGCTGCGCGAGCGCCTTGCCGCCGCGACCGGCCTGCCCGCCTTCTTCGAGACCGATATGGCGGCGGCGGCCATGGGGGAACGCCTCTACGGCCTCGGCCTCCAGCGATCCGACTACTATTATCTATATTTCAGCGTCGGGCTTGGCGGCGCCATGGTGCATGACGGCGGCGTGCTGCGCGGGGCCTGGGGCAATGCCGGCGAGATCGGACACATCCCCGTCGTTCCGGAAGGCGAGCTTTGCCCCTGCGGCAACCGGGGCTGCCTCGAACGCTATCTGTCGCTCGAGGCGCGCGGCCGCTGGAACGGCAACGACGCCGGATGGGTGGCCGAAGTCGCTCCGATCTTCC
>NZ_RZSV01000069.1:0-25643 GCF_004023205.1 Mesorhizobium sp. M1A.F.Ca.IN.020.03.2.1
GTCGGGACCGAACCCACCCTGGGTCTGCGCGCCCGGGACGACGCCGATCACCTGCACCCATCCGGCAACCACGCTCCACCCGGGCGCCTCCGCCGTCCTCAAGCTCGGCTTCAAGCCGGCCGGCGGCTGGCAGGGCAGCGTGCTGCGCAATTGCGCCGCCTATGACTACCAGGCGAGCGGCAAGCCGCTGTTCGGCAGCCAGCAGAACGATCGCGGCTGCGCCTCGATCCCGGTCTGCCGCCGTGGCGATCGCGATCCGCAATGCCAGCCTGCGGTCGAGAAGAAGGTCGACCTGCTGCTGAAGAAGCGCGCCCGCATGCCGGTCTGCACGCCGGACGGCATCTGCAGCTTCGTGATCGATATCATCAACAACGGCACCAGCACCTATCACGGGCCGCTGACCGTGATCGACACCTATCCGGGCGACGCGCCGACCTCCTCGGCCTTCGGGCCCAGCCCGCCATGGACCTGCTTGCCGAACGGCCCCGGCCAGTTCCGCTGCGACAATGCCGGCATCTCGCTGCCGCCGGGCGCCTCGACGCCCATCGTGGTCAAGGCGGTCATGCCGGCAAACTACCGGCCGGACACGGTCGAGAACTGCGCCGAGGTGAAGGCCATTGCCGGCGAGGTCGACCTCGCGAACAACAAGGCGTGCGCGACCGAGCGCATCCGCCGTCCGAATGGCGCCAAGCCCGGCCTGCGCATCACCAAGGCGTGCGAGAGCTCGCTGGCCGGTGCGTCTTCGGTATCCTGCCGCATCACCGTGACCAATGCCGGCACTGCTGCCCCCACCGGTCCGGTGCGGGTCAACGATGCCGCCACGCTGGTGTCGGGCGGCGCGCCGGTCGCTGTCCGGACCGTGACCCCGGACGGCGCCGACTGGAACTGCGGGCCAGTGCCCGCCAACATGCTGTCTTGCCAGATTGCCGGCGCCGTCATGACGCCCGGAACCAGCCGGCACTTCGACGTGACGGTCGGCGGCAATGACGCGTTCGAGAACTGCGCGCGCGGCTCTTTTGGGCCGGCGCCCCGCGACGACATCGTCTATCCGATCGGCCAGGCTTGCGCGAAAGGCGGTGGGGCCTCCACGATCCGCGTCGAGAAGACCGGCGACAGCGAATGCCAGCCAGGCGCGCCCTGCTCGTTCGAGATTACCATCACGAATGAGGGGCCGAATGCCTTCTCCGGTCCGGTCCGCATCGGCGATGCGGTCGGCATCGACGGTCTCGGCAGGCTGGAGGGTGTCAAGATCACCGCGATCGACCCGCCTTTCGGCTGCTCGCCGGAGCCGGCGACGCTGCCGGCGTCCTGCATCGCCAATCTGACGCTGGGCGCCGGCGAAAGCCATACGCGTCATGTCACAGTGGTCCTTCCCGACGACGCGCGCCTTGCCACTCTGCGGGGTACGGTCAGCGGACAGAACTGCGTCGGGGTGCTCTCGCCAAACACGCCGGTGCAGGGCGGCGGCGATGTGCTGTCGCGCGCCCCAGCCAACGCGCAAGGCGACCGCGGCAGGGCCTATGCATGCCACCCCTTCACAATCAAGCGTGAGGTCAAGAACCAGTGTTCGGGCGGCATGGTGCTCAACTCGGCCGGCCGCTGCGCCTGCCCGGACGGCACCACATTCCGCAACGGTCACTGCTCGTCCGGCGGCACCAAGCTTCTGCCGCTGCCAGTGCCGCAGCGCTGCGTCCTACTCAAGGGCCAGATCCGGACCGAGGACGGGCGCTGCGTCTGCCCGCGAGGCGCCGAGCTGGAAAACGGCAGATGCGTTCAGAGCGAGCAGCCGCAGGAGCCGCAGTGCACGCTGCGTCCCGGCCAGTACCGCGACCAGGACGGCAATTGCGTATGCCGGCGCGGCGAGCTGGTGAACGGCGTCTGCCGCGTCGCTCCACCGAAATGCACTATCCGCGGCGCCGTGCCGACACCGGATGGCTGCGCCTGTCCCAAGGACACGCATGTCGACCGCGCCGCCAAGGCTTGCGTGCCCGACAGGCAGCAGCCGCCCAGCCAGTGCCGCATTCGTGGCCAGGTGCGCAATGCCGATGGCGATTGCGTCTGCCCGAGGGGGACGGCGTTGAAGGGCAAAGCCTGCGTGCCGGTCAGGAAGCCGCAAGCATGCTCCATCCGCGGCCAGTTCCTCAACAAACGCGGCGTCTGCGTGTGTCCACGCGGCACCGAAGTGATCGAAGGTAGATGCGGCAGGTTCGAAGACGCTGTATGCGCGCCAGGCTCGGAGATGATCGATGGCATGTGCCAGCCGATCATCAGGCGGCGCTGCCCGGTCGGAACGGCCGGCCGGTATCCGGATTGCTTCCCGATCCGCAGGCGGCCAGGCTTGGAGATCGATCCGGACCTGCTGCTCAATCCGAATATCCTGCAGCAGTTGGTGCCAAGAAGCCAACCAAGGCTGCAGCGGAACCCGGCGACCGACAACCTTCAGTAGGGCAGCCCATCACTACCGCGCCCGCGAAACCGCCGGAAAAATCCAGCGGGTTCTCTCCTTCCCGCATCGCAGCTCGCGTTTTGCGTGCCCGTCGAGCGAAGCGGAAAACACGCTTCCCCTTGGCCGGACGATGGTCTAGGCAGACCCGCGTGCCAGCGCGCAGCACAGAGCGCCGATGAGGATGCCGGGAGAAGCCTTTCATGAGCAAGAAGACCCTGATTGCACCATCGGTGCTGGCGTCGGACTTTTCGAAGCTCGGCGACGAGGTCGAAGCGGTCGCGGCGGCCGGAGCCGATTGGATCCATCTCGACGTGATGGACGGCCATTTCGTGCCCAACATCACTTTCGGCCCACCGGTGATCAAGGCGATCCGCAACCGGACAAAAACCTTCTTCGACTGCCATCTCATGATCGCGCCTGCCGACCCCTACCTGGCGGCCTTTGCCGAGGCCGGCTGCGACGGCATAACGGTGCATGCCGAGGCCGGCCCGCATCTCGACCGTTCGGTGCAAACCATCAAAGGTCTCGGCAAGAAGGCCGGTGTCTCGCTCAACCCGGCGACGCCGGAAACGGCGATCGAATATGTGCTCGACCGGCTCGACCTCATCCTGATCATGACCGTCAATCCCGGCTTCGGCGGCCAGGCTTTCATCCCGGCGATCGTCGACAAGGTGCGAAAGGTCAAGGCGCTGATCGGCGAGCGCCCGATCCGCATCGAGGTCGACGGCGGCATCTCGCCGGAAACGGCGCCGCTGGTGACGGCCGCCGGCGCCGGCGTGCTGGTGGCCGGCGCGGCCATTTTCAAAGGCGGCACAGTAGAAACCTATCGGGCAAATATCGAAGCGATCCGCTCAGCCGCCGACAAGGCCGCCCGTTAAAGACGTCGACAGTGCGTTCCTAGCAAAGCCGCCTCGCTAACTAAGGGCTGTTCAGTATACCGAGTTATGTCAAGTCTCCCACTGACGTCAGCCTTTTTTCAAGTGGATTTTACTTTATTCGATAATTGACCCCGCCTTGTCTCAAAGTACGAATATCGCCATCATACGTTTTTAGGCGGCAGTGCTCGGCTGCAAGATACATCGTATGAAATTGCTTGGCCGAGGGACCCTGCAAAACAGGGGCCGGCAACAGGAGTCAAATTGTACGGGAACGCCGATACGGGCGAAGGCAAGGGTGCCAAGAGCACGCTGGCCAGTTCGGTCTACCATCAGCTCCGCGAGGACTTGCTGCGGGGAGCTTTGGAAGCCGAGGGCAAGCTGCGCGTCGAATGGGTCGTTTCCCGGTATGGCGCCGGCGCCTCGCCGGTGCGCGAGGCGCTGAACCGTCTGGCCGCCGAGGGATTGCTCGGCCGCCACGACCAGCGCGGCTTCTTCGTGATGCCGGTCAACGCGGCCGAGTTGGAGGAGCTCACCCGCACGCGGTGCTGGCTGGAAGAACGCGCATTACGCGAATCCATTGCGCACCGCACCGCGGAATGGGAAGAACAGCTGGTGCTCGCCCTGCACCGCCTGGCGCGCGCCGAACGCCGCCGGCCCGACGACCCGGCAACCAACAATCCGGAATGGGAGAAGCTGCACCGCGCCTTTCATCGGGCGCTGATCTGCGCCTGCCGCTCGCATTGGCTGATCGGCTTTTGCGACCAGCTTTCCGACCAGGCCTCCCGCTACCGGCTGATCTCGCAGCGCGGCCCCGGCTCCGAACGCGACGACTTCGGCGAGCACCGGACGATTGCCGAGCGGACCATGGACGGCGACGCCGACGGCGCGGTCGAGGCCTTGCTCAGTCACTACCGCCTGACGGCGGAGATGTGCATGGCGCAGCTCAGCCCAGGCGACGGTCCGCGGGCTCGCGCAGGCAAGGCCGCGCGCGGTCGCAAATAGCTGCCCATCGCTGACAAATCTGATATTCGCTCTGGCCGAGCTTTCGACGCCAGGGGACGACATGACCAATCACCTGTTCGACGCGTTTCGCGCCAGCATGCCGGCGCCTGGCCAAGTGCTGATGGAGACGGATGACGGGCGTTCGATTTCCTATGCCGACATGCTGGCGCGGTCCGCGCGGTTTGCGCACGCGCTGGTGGCCGCTGGTGTGCTGCCCGGCGATCGCGTCGCGGTGCAGGTGGAGAAGACCCCTGAAGCTTTGCTCCTCTATCTCGCCTGTCTGCGCGCCGGCGCCGTCTTCCTGCCGCTCAACACCGCCTATACGCTGCCGGAGCTCGACTATTTCTTCCGCGACGCGGAGCCGCGGCTGGTCGTGTGCGATCCGGAAAAGGTGAAGGATGTGCAACCGCTTGCCGCATCGGCGGGGGCGGCGACGCTGACGCTAGGCCGCGACGGACAGGGCACGCTTGCGGACCGTGCGGCGCTGCAGCCGGCGGATTTTGCGGATCTGGAGCGCGGCCCCGACGATCTTGCCGCCATCCTTTACACATCGGGCACGACGGGCCGCTCCAAGGGAGCCATGCTCAGCCACGAGAACCTCGCCTCCAACGCGCGCGTGCTGGTGGATTACTGGCGCTTCAGCAGCGATGATGTGCTCATCCACGCGCTGCCGATCTTCCACACGCACGGCCTGTTCGTCGCGACCAACGTCATCCTGATAGCCGGCGCAAAGATGCTGTTCGAGCAGAAGTTCGACCCGGCCCGTGTGATTTCGATTCTGCCGCGCGCGACCGCGCTGATGGGCGTGCCGACCTTCTATGTGCGGCTCCTGCAGCAGCAGGGCCTGACGAAGGAGGCGGCCAGCCGCATGCGGCTGTTCATCTCCGGTTCGGCGCCGTTGCTTAGCGAGACGCATAATGCCTGGCGCGAGCGCACCGGCCACGCCATCCTCGAACGCTACGGCATGACCGAAACCAACATGAACACCTCCAATCCCTATGACGGCGAACGGCGCGCTGGCACGGTCGGCTTTCCGCTGCCGGGTGTCGCGCTGCGCGTCGCCGACCCCGAAAGCGGCAAGCCGCTAGCCCAGGGCGAGATCGGCATGATCGAGGTGAAGGGCCCGAACGTCTTTGCCGGCTATTGGCGGATGCCAGAGAAAACCAAGGCCGAATTCCGCGACGACGGCTTCTTCATCACCGGCGACCTCGGCCTGATCGACACCGGCGGCTATGTCCACATCGTCGGCCGCGGCAAGGACCTGATCATCTCGGGCGGCTACAACGTCTATCCCAAGGAGATCGAGAGCGAGATCGACGCGCTTGCCGGCGTTGCCGAAAGCGCGGTGATCGGGGTTGCGCATCCCGACTTCGGCGAAGGCGTCACGGCGGTCGTGGTGCGCAAGCCGGGCTCGGCAATCAGCGCAGCCGATATCGCCGACGCCATTGCCGGGCGGCTGGCCAAATACAAGCATCCAAAGCAGGTGATCTTCGTCGACGAATTGCCGCGCAACACAATGGGCAAGGTGCAGAAGAACGTTTTGCGCGAGGCGTACAAGGATATCTACCAATCCAGACCGCAGAGCTAGGACTAGTGCAAACGCCCGGCAGCTTCGTCATTTTAGGGCGGAGCAAGGAGCGGAGCGACGCGGGAAGACCCTGGAAGCCAGGCCTTAACGCCAAAGCGTGCAACGATTACAGAATTCTGCACCGTTGCGCCCCACGGCAGAGGTCACGGCATGGATCCTCGGGTCAAGCCCGAGGATGACGAAGGAAGAGGCCTACGCCGCAAAAACCTTCTCGCCGCCGATCCAGACATTCTTGACGTCCAGGTCTTCCGACAGCCCGACAATGTCCGCTGCGGTGCCGTTGGCGAAGCGGCCGAGGCGATGCGCCTGGCCGATCGCTTCGGCGGGATAGAGCGAGGCCATGCGGAGCGCCTCGTCGAGATCGAGCCCGACCACGCGATGGACGAAGCGCACGGCGGAAATCATGTCTAGATCGGCGCCGGCCAGCGTGCCGTCGGCAAGCCTGAGACTCCCGTCCTTGCGGTAGATGGTACGGCCGTTGAGGGTGAAGGATGTCATGTCGGTGCCGATCGTCGCCATGGCGTCGGTGACCAAAAGGATCCTGCCCGGGCCTTTCTTGGCATTGAGTGCAAGCGTCATGGTGCCGGGATGGACATGGATTCCGTCCGCGATGATGCCAGCGTAGAAGCTGCCGGTGTCGATCGCCGCTCCGGCCAGTCCCGGCTCACGATTGCCGATCTGGCTCATGGCGTTGAAGAGATGGGTGACGACCGTGGCGCCGGCCTCGGCGAAGGCCGTTGCCGTGGCATAGCCGGTGTCGGAGTGGCCGAGGCTGACAACGATGCCGGCCGCGGCCAGCGCCGTGACCCGGGCCGGCTGGACCGATTCCGGTGCGACCGTGGTGAGCAGCACCGGCAAGCCCTGACGCGCCGCGACCAGCGCAGCCTGGTCAGCGTCCGTCATTGGCCGGATAAGAGCCGGATCATGCGCGCCCTTGCGCGCGACGGACAGATGCGGGCCTTCGAGATGCAGCCCAAGAAAAGCCGGCACCTTCTTCCGGGCGGCCTCGGCGCCGGCGTCGACCGCCGCGGCGGTGATCGCCGGCGTGTCGGTGATCAGCGTCGGCAGGAGGGCCGTGGTGCCGAAGGGCGCGTGCGCCCGGCAGATGGTCTCGATCGAGGCGACATCGGGATGGTCGTTGAGCATAACGCCGCCACCGCCATTGACCTGGATGTCGACGAAGCCGGGAACCAAGAGGCCGCCACCGGTCTCGGCACGGGAGACGCCTGACGGCACGGCGCCGGTGGGCAGAATGGCCTCGACCATGCCGTCCTTGACGACAAGGGCCGTATCGTCGTGCCAGTCGGCCCCGTCGAAGATACGGGCGCCGGTAAGGGCGAAACGGTCGCTCATACGGTTTCCGTCACCTTGCGCAGATTGCGTGGCGCATCCGGATCGAGGCCGCGATGGCGAGCGAAGGCCTCGACGAAGCCATAGAAGGACACGATCAGCGGCAGCGGATCGGTTAACGGATGGCCGGTTGCGACATACGGCAGCAGCCCGGCTGCCTTCGCATTATCGGAGGTGACGAAAGCGGCCGCGCCTTTGGCCGTCAAGCTGTCGGCCGCCTCGGTCACCGAAGGCTCCGACGCGTCCCGGGCAGCAAGCGCCAGGACCGGGAAGCCCGGCCCGACCAGCGCCAGCGGCCCATGCATGACCTCGGCGGCGCTATAGGCCTCGGCATGCATGGCGCAAGTTTCCTTGAATTTTAGCGCCGCCTCGCTGGCGATCGCGAAGGATGGGCCGCGGCCGAGGATGAACAGCGAGCGCGGCGTCTCGAGCGCCGTGGCGAGCGCCATCCAGTCGCAGGCGATCGCCTTGTCGAAATGCTCCGGCAGGCGGGCGAGCGCAGCAAGCAGCGCCTCATCGCCAGTGCTGTGCGCCATCAGCGCCAGGGCCGCGACGGCCGAATTGACGAAGGTCTTGGTGGCCGCGACGCTGCGCTCCGGGCCGGCGAGAATGTCGATGGCGTAATCCGAGGCGCGCGCCAGTGGCGAGTCGGCGGTGTTGGTGATGGCGACGGTGAGCGCGCCGCCGGTTCTCGCGGTTTCGGCCATAGCGACGATGTCGGGACTCTTGCCCGACTGCGAGATCGCCAGGCAAGCCGAGCCGCGCAGCCTCAGCTTCGCGCCATAGATGGAAGCGATCGACGGGCCGACGGAAGCGACGGCGAGGCCGGCCGTCAGCTCCACGGCATATTTCATGAAGGTGGCGGCATGGTCGGACGAGCCGCGCGCCACGGTGACGACGAAATGCGGATCGCGCTCGCGAAGGCCGCGGCCGGCCTCGGCCAGCACCTTGGCTGAGCCGTCCAGCAGGCGGGCGGTGGCCTGCGGGATCTCCTCGATCTCGCGCCGCATGTGGGTGGCGGTTGCGCTCATGGCCGGCTCTCCTCTCCCGGCCCGGTCAGCCGGAGTTCCGCGACGAAGTCATAGGCGTCGCCCCTGTAGATCGAGCGCGTGAACTCGATCACCTTGCCGCTCGCCAGATAGGAAATACGTTCGATGTGCAGGCCGGCAACCCCCGGCGGCACTTCGAGAAGGCGCGCGTCGCCGTCGCCGAGATTGGCGGCCGAAATGCGCTGCACGGCCCGCATCGGGCGGTTGCCGGTCAGTTCCAGCGCCGCGTAGAGCGAGGAGCCGATCGCTTCGGGGTCGGGAAGCACGCTCGCCGAAATCGCGGCGCGCTCGATCGCCAGCGGCGTGTCGTTGGCGATGCGCAGGCGCGCCACGCGCGCCACCAGCTCGCTCGACGACAGGCCGAGCACCATCATCTCGTCCGGCGAGGGCGCATAGAGGCCGCGGTCGAGCCAGGCCGAGCGCACGACCATGCCGCGGCGCGCCATATCCTCGGTGAAGGAGGTGAGCCGCGACAGCGACTGCTCGACACGTTCCATGCGCGGGGCGACAAAGGTGCCGGAGCCATGGCGCTGGACGAGGATGCCGCCCTTGACGAGATCCTGCACGGCCTTGCGCACAGTGACGCGCGAAATGTCGGCCTTGCTGGCTATATCGCGCTCTGAAGGCAGCGCGTCACCCGGCCCGATCAGGCCGCGATTGACCGCTTCCTCGATGCTTTTTCTCAGCTGCAGGTAAAGCGGCGCTCCGCTTTGCGAGGATTCTTTCAGCATAGCGAAGATCTGGTCGGCGGCGCTCATCGCGGCGCCTCCGGCAGCATGGCGAAGATCCGGTCGACGGCGCTCATCGGGCGCCTCCGGACTTGCCCGCGAAGATGCGCGCGGCCATCTGCACCGCGCCGCCGAGCGCGTCGTCAAGCGGGGCCTTCAGCAGCGCCTGATAGCGCCCCGACAGCCGCGGCGCGTAGAGCGGCGCCAGGCCGCCGAGCAGGCATAGCGGAGCATCGTCGGCGAGTTCGAGCGCGCCCAGCGAAGCCTCGACATCGGCAACCGCCTTATCGAGGATCCAATTGGCGACGAGATCGCCCTTTTCGGCATGCTCGAAGACTTTTGGGGCGAAACCGCCGAAGTCGCCGGGCTTGGCGTTGGTGGTGAACTCGACCACGTCCTCGGGATTGTTGCGGAAGACGGCAAGCATGGCATCCGTCAGCGGCGAGCCGGGGCGGATGCCGTCATAGGCAAGGAGCGTCTGCTCGAGCAGGTCGCGGCCGATACGGGCGCCGCTGCCCTGGTCGCCGACCTGGAAACCCCAGCCGCCGATGGCGCGCGACTTGCCCGCTTTGCGCGCCATATAGGCGGTGCCGGTGCCCAGGATCGCCATGGCGCCGTCGCCGGAGCCGACGGCGCCTTCGAGCGCGATCTCGGCATCGGTCTCGACGCGGCTTTTGCTGAACGGCAGGATCGCTTCCAGCTGCTGCCTGTAGGTGCCGACATTGGCTCCGGCGAGGCCGAGAATGGCAGGCGTCTCGGGGATCAGCTGCGGATCTTCACCGGCGGCCACGAAAGCTTGCCTTGCCGCCTCGACGATGTTTGCGCGCGCCCCGGTAAGGTCGGTGCGGATATTGGCCGCGCCGCTCTTGGCGCGGCCAACGACAGCGCCGTCGGCGGTCGCAAGGGCCGCCCTGCAGCTTGTGCCGCCGCCATCGATGCCAAGCACGAATTTCACGCGATTTTCTCCTCGTCGCGGATAATACCAATAAAATACCAATAGCCAAGCGTTAATTTAGGTTCAAAAAAGAATAAGGCGTATTTGATTGAAAAGACATGGAAATTTGTCCCCGACGCGCTCCGGAGCATGAAAACGCGATGAGAGATGTGGACAAGTGGTATTTTGTTGGTATTGTTCGATCAGTTGGAGGAAAGCGGATGGCCGAGACGCGCACGGAAGCGCTTCATCAGAACGCCGCGGGGCTGGATGTCCAGGCCCCGGACGCCATCCTTTCGTTCCTCGCCAATGCGCAAATCGAGGCCGCCAGGGCCGTGCACGGCGCCATTCCGGCCATTGCCGAGGCCGCCGAGCTTGTCGCCAGACAATTGAAGGGTGGAGGCAGGCTCGCCTACGCGGCAGCCGGCAGTTCCGGCCTGATGGCTGTCGCCGATGCGCTGGAACTTCCCGGCACATTCGGTATAGCGCGGGACCGCATCGCCATCCTGATCGCCGGCGGCGACGAGGCGTTCCGCACGCTTGCCGGCGGACCGGAAGACGATACCGAGGAAGCCGCGGCAGCCGTCGCGAATGCCAATATCGGCAAGGGCGACTGCCTGATCGCCATCTCGGCCAGCGGCTCGACGCCCTATGCCGTCCAGGCGATCGGCGATGCCCGGCGCCGGGGCGCGGCGACGATCGCGATCGCCAACAACAACGGCGCGACGCTGTTCGGCGAGGCCGACGTCGCCATCCTGCTCGAGACGCCGCCGGAGCTGATCGCCGGCTCGACGCGCATGGGCGCGGGAACAGCACAAAAGATCGCGCTCAACATGCTGTCGACGCTCGCTGCCGTCCATCTCGGCCATGTGCATGACGGCTACATGGTCAACTTTGCCGCCGACAACATCAAGCTGCGTGACCGCGCGGTGCGCATGGTGGCCGCCATCAGCGGACGCAGCCGCGAAGATGCGGCGCGCCTGCTCGAAGAGAGCGGTGGCGGCGTCAAGACTGCCATTCTGCTCGCCGCGGGTGCTGCCAATGCCGATGCGGCCGAGAAGATACTGGAAAAAACCGGCCAGAAGCTCAGGCCGGCGCTTTCCGCGATCGAGGGGAGCAAGGCGCGCTAGCCGCTGTTCTCATCAAAACCGAACCTGAAAAAGGTCAACAGGGAGACTGGACATGACGACCAAACTACTGACGGCACTTCTCATCGGCACGAGCATTCTCGGCACCACCGGGATGGCCCTCGCCGAAGACGTCACGCTCAACATCGAGAGCTGGCGCGGCGACGACCTGACCATCTGGAAGGACAAGCTGATCCCGGCCTTCGAAGCCAAGAACCCCGGCATCAAGGTGGTGTTCGCGCCCTCGGCGCCGACCGAGTATGACGCGGCACTCGGCGCCAAGCTCTCTGCCGGCTCGGCGGGCGACCTGATCACCTGCCGCCCCTTCGACAAGTCGCTTGAGCTGTTCAAGAAGGGCAACCTCGCCGACCTCTCGTCGCTGCCCGGCATGGACAACTTCTCTCCGGTCGCCAAGGCCGCCTGGCAGACCGACGACGGAAAGTCGAGCTTCTGCGTGCCGATGGCTTCGGTCATCCACGGCTTCATCTACAACAAGGACGCCTTCGACAAGCTCGGCCTCAAGGTGCCGACGACGAATGAAGAGTTCTACGCCGTGCTCGACAAGATCAAGGCGGACGGCACCTATATCCCGATGGCGATGGGCACGAAGGACCTTTGGGAAGCCGCGACCATGGGCTACCAGAACATCGGCCCGAACTACTGGAAGGGCGAGGAAGGCCGTCAGGCGCTGATCAAGGGCGAGCAGAAGCTGACCGATCCGCAGTGGGTTGAACCCTACAAGGAACTGGCCAAGTGGAAGCCCTATCTCGGCGACGGTTTCGAGGCGCAGACCTATCCGGACAGCCAGAACCTGTTCACGCTCGGCCGCGCCGCCATCTACCCGGCTGGCTCCTGGGAGATCGGCCTGTTCAACACCCAGGCGCAGTTCAAGATGGGCGCCTTCCCGCCGCCCGTGCAGAAGGCCGGTGACACCTGCTACATCTCCGACCACACCGATATCGGCATGGGCCTGAACGCAGCCTCGAAGCACCCGGAAGAAGCCAAGAAGTTCCTGTCCTGGGTCGCTTCGCCGGACTTCGCCAACATCTACGCCAATGCGTTGCCGGGCTTCTTCAGCCTGAACAACACCCCGGTGAAGATGGAGGACCCGCTGGCACAGGAATTCGTCTCCTGGCGCGGCAAGTGCAAGTCGACGATCCGCTCGACCTACCAGATCCTGTCGCGCGGCACGCCAAACCTCGAGAACGAGACCTGGGTCGAATCGGCCAACGTGATCAACGGCACCGACACGCCGGAAGCCGCGGCCAAGAAGCTGCAGGACGGCCTCGACAGCTGGTACAAGCCGGCGAAGTAAGACTTTAGCCATTCGAACCGGCCGGGCAGCTGCCCGGCCGGCCTTCGGACAGATTTAATAGCGATTGTCGGCGCCGCCTCTCGGTCTTACCCTCACCCTTGCGGGAAGACGAAGCCGCACTGTCGCTGGCCTTGTTCCCTCGCATCATGGGGACAGTCAAGCCGCCGTGCATCGAGGCATCAGCCAAGCACCATCGACCTGGAACCGAGAGACGGCGGGGACCGAACTCATGGCCGCACAAACACGACCCAAGAAACCGATCCGCTGGCATATCGGCGTCTTCCTGGCGCCGGCGGTGCTGGTCTACACGGCAGTCATGATCCTGCCGCTGTTCGGCACCCTGCAGCTTTCTCTGTTCCGCAACATCAACCAGGCGCAAGTGTTCGTCGGGTTCGACAATTTCCACAAGCTGTTCGGCGATCCCAACTGGTCGGTGAATTTCTGGAATGCGCTCAGGAACAATGTCTGGTTCTTCATCATCCACATGCTGGTGCAGAATCCGATCGGCATCCTCTTGGCGGCGCTGCTGTCCAGCCCGAGACTGCGGTTTGCCGCCTTCTATCGCACCGCGATCTTCGTGCCGACGATCCTGTCCTTCGTCATCGTCGGCTTCGCCTGGAAGCTGATCCTGTCGCCGATCTGGGGCGTGGCGCCGCACCTGCTCGACTTCGTTGGGCTGAAGAGCCTGTTCACGCCGTGGCTCGGCAAAGAGCAATATGCGCTCACCGCGCTCAGCCTCGTCTCGGTCTGGCAGTTCGTCGGCATCCCGATGATGCTGATCTATGCAGCACTTCTGTCGATCCCGGACGAGGTGATCGAGGCCGCCGAATGCGACGGCGTCACCGGTATGGCGCAGTTCTGGAAGATCAAGCTGCCGCTGATCCTGCCTTCGATCGGCATCATCTCGATCCTGACCTTCGTGGGCAATTTCAACGCTTTCGACCTGATCTACACCGCGCAAGGGGCGCTCGCCGGTCCGAATTATTCGACCGACATCCTCGGCACCTTCCTCTACCGCGCCTTCTTCGGTTTCCAGCTGCAGGTCGGCGATCCCAACATGGGTGCCGCGATCGCCACGATCATGTTCCTGATCATCCTCGCCGGCGTCTGCGTCTACCTGTTCCTCGTCCAGACGCGCCTGCGTCGCTATCAGTTCTGAGGCGCGCCATGAGCACCGCAACACATTCGCTTCCCCGGACCATCGGCGCCCATGCCGTCCTTTTGACCTACACGGTGATCGCGCTGTTCCCGGTGATCCTGGTCATCATGAACTCGTTCAAGTCGCGCGCCGGTATTTTTGGCGCGCCGCTGACGCCGCCGACGCCCAAAACTTTCGACCTGATCGGCTACACCACCGTGTTCGGCCAGGGCGACTTTCTGCATTATTTCCAGAACAGCCTCGTCGTAACGGTCGCCTCGCTGTTCTTCGTGCTTCTGTTCGGCGCCATGGCCGCTTTCGCACTGTCGGAATACCGCTTCCGCGGCAACACGATGATGGGGCTCTATCTCGCGCTCGGCATCATGATCCCGATCCGCCTCGGCACCGTCGCCATCCTGCAGCTGATGGTGGCGAGCGGGCTGGTCAACACGCTGACGGCGCTGATCCTGGTCTACACGGCGCAAGGCCTGCCGCTCGCGATCTTCATTCTGTCGGAGTTCATGAAGCAGGTGTCCGACGACCTGAAGAACGCCGGCAGGATCGACGGGCTGTCGGAGTACACGATCTTCTTCCGGCTGGTGCTGCCGCTGGTGCGCCCGTCGATGGCGACGGTCGCCGTCTTCACCATGATCCCGATCTGGAACGACCTGTGGTTCCCGCTGATCCTGGCGCCGTCGGAAGAGACCAAGACGGTGACGCTCGGCGCGCAGCTCTTCCTCGGCCAGTTCGTCACCAACTGGAACGCGATCCTGGCGGCGCTCTCGCTGGCGATCCTGCCGGTGCTGATCCTCTACGTCATCTTCTCGCGGCAGCTGATCCGCGGCATCACGTCAGGAGCCGTCAAGTGAGTGCAGAACAGCCTCTTCGCGTCGTCGTCGCCGGCCTTGGCAATATGGGCCGCAGCCATGCGCTGGCCTATCACACCAATCCGAGCTTCGAGATCGCCGCGCTCGTCAACCGTTCCGAGGTGCCGCTGCCGGATGGGCTCGCGGGCTATGGCATCAGGCGCTCCTTCGAGGACGTGCTGCGCGACGAGAAACCGGACGTCGCCGCCATCGCTACTTATTCCGACAGCCACGCCGACTATGCGGTGCGGGCGTTCGAGGCCGGCTGCCATGTCTTCGTCGAGAAGCCGCTGGCGACCACGGTGGCGGACGCCAGGCGCGTCGTCGATGCCGCCAAGGCCAACGGCAGGAAGCTGGTGATCGGCTATATCCTGCGCCACCATCCGTCCTGGATGCGGCTGATCGCCGAGGCGCGCAAGCTCGGCGGGCCATATGTGTTCCGCATGAACCTCAACCAGCAGTCCTCCGGCCACAGCTGGGAAACGCACAAGCAGCTGATGCGGACCACCTCGCCGATCGTCGATTGCGGCGTGCATTATCTCGACGTGATGCTGCAGATCACCGACGCCAGTCCGGTCGAGGTGCGCGGCATGGGCGTGCGGCTCAGCGATGAAGTGGCGCCCTCGATGTATAATTACGGCCAACTGCAGGTGCTGTTCGAAGACGGCTCGGTCGGCTGGTACGAGGCCGGCTGGGGACCGATGGTTTCGGAGACCGCCTTCTTCGTGAAGGACGTGATGTCGCCCAAAGGCTCTGTGTCGATCGTCATGAAGGAGGGCGTTAAGTCCGACGACATCGACACACACACCAAGACGTCGACCATCCGCCTGCACAGCGCCGCGACCGGGCCGGACGGAAAGTTCATCAAAGAGGACGAACTGCTGTCGATGGAAGGCGAGCCGGGGCACCAGGAACTCTGCGATCTTGAACAAGCCTTCCTGCTCAAGGCCATCCGCGAGGACATCGACCTGACCCGCCACATGGAGGACGCGGTGAAGTCGCTCGCCGTCTGCCTCGCCGCCGACCAGAGCGTGCGCACCGGCGCGCCAATCAAACTCTAGAACAAGGACGAAGCCGTGGGCTCGCTGAACATCGAGAACGTGAAGAAGGCATTCGGGCCGGTCGAGGTGCTGAAGGGCATCGACCTCGAGGTCAATGACGGCGAATTCGTCGTCTTCGTCGGCCCGTCCGGCTGCGGAAAGTCGACGCTGCTGCGCGTGATCGCAGGGCTAGAGGATTCGACCTCCGGGCGGGTGGTGATCGACGGCGACGACGTCTCCGTCACGCCGCCCGCAAAACGCGGCATCGCCATGGTGTTCCAGACCTACGCGCTCTATCCGCATCTGACGGTGAAGAACAATATGGGGCTCGGCCTGAAACAGGCCGGCACGCCTTCGGCCGAGATCGAGCGCCGCATCAAGATAGCTTCCGCGATGCTGTCGCTCGAGCCCTATCTCGAGCGGCGGCCGGCGGAGCTGTCGGGCGGGCAGCGCCAGCGCGTCGCGATCGGCCGCGCCGTGGTGCGCGAGCCGAAGCTGTTCCTGTTCGACGAGCCGCTGTCCAATCTCGACGCGGCGCTGCGCGTCAACACCAGGCTGGAGATCGCGCAGCTGCACCGGCGGCTAAAGGCAACGATGATCTACGTCACGCACGACCAGGTCGAAGCGATGACGCTGGCCGACAAGATCGTCGTGCTCAATGCCGGCCGCATCGAGCAGATCGGCAGCCCGATGGAGCTCTACAATGCGCCGGCCAATGAATTCGTCGCCGGCTTCATCGGCTCGCCGAAGATGAATTTCATCGACGGCGCCAAGCTTGGCGAGACGGCGAAGACCGTCGGCGTGCGCCCGGAACATCTGACGGTCGATGCAAAATCCGGCGCCTGGAAAGGCACGGTGGTGCATGCCGAGCATCTCGGCGCCGACACCAATCTCTATCTCGACTGCGAGAAGGCCGGGCTGCTCACCGTGCGGATCTTCGGCGTCTACAATGCCGAACCGGGCGCGACGCTCTATGCAACGCCGGATCCGGCGAAGACGTATCGGTTCGGGGCAGATGGAAGGGTGTTGAAGTAGCGCCGGCCTCCCCTTCTCCCCTTGCGGGAGAAGGTGGATCGGGGGCGCAGCGCCGAGACGGATGAGGGGTGCTCCAGCGGAGTGCGACGCTTACTTCTGCAACGCAGAGATCGTTCCAACACCCCTCATCCGGCCGCTTCGCGGCCACCTTCTCCCACAAGGGGAGAAGGCGAGGTCTGCGCTTACTCGTCCGCCTTGAAGGTCTGCTTCTGCTGGCCCATGCCCTCGATGCCGAGCTCGACGACGTCGCCGGCCTTCAGGAACACCGGCGGCTTCATGCCCAGCCCGACGCCGGGCGGCGTTCCGGTGGAGATGATGTCGCCGGGATGCAGCGACATGAACTGGCTGAGATAGGAAACCAGATACTTCACGCCGTAGACCATCGTCTTGGTCGAGCCGTTCTGCATGGTCTTGCCGTTGACCGTCAGCCACATTTTGAGGTTCTGCGGGTCGGCGATCTCGTCCGTGGTCACCAGCCAGGGGCCGATCGGGCCAAACGTGTCGCAGGACTTGCCCTTGGTCCACTGGCCTTGGCGCTCGGCCTGGAAGGCTCGCTCGGAAACGTCGTGCGCGACGCAATAGCCGGCAACATAATCCAGCGCGTCGTCCTCGCTGACATACTTCGCCGTCTTGCCGATGACGACGCCGAGCTCGACCTCCCAGTCGGTCTTGACCGAGCCGCGCGGGATGAGCACGTCGTCATCCGGCCCGACGATAGCCGAACTCGCCTTCATGAAGATGATCGGCTCCGGCGGCACGGTGGCGCCGGTCTCGGCAGCGTGGTCGGAATAGTTGAGGCCGATGCAGATGAATTTCCCCGTGCCGGCCACGCAGGCTCCGATGCGTGGGCTACCGGAAACAGCCGGCAGCGATTTCGGATCGAGCTTCGACAGCATCTCCAGCGAAGCCGGATGCAGCGCCGTGCCGGCGATGTCGGCGACATAGGCCGAAAGGTCGCGGATCGTGCCATCCTGATCGAGCAGGCCGGGACGCTCGCTTCCCATCTCGCCATAGCGCAGCAACTTCATCTTTTCTCTCCACCTTGCGGCCAAAGACCGATTTGCAAAACTTTCCGCCACGACCTCATGCGAAAATCGGGCGGACCCTAGCCATCAGCCTGGTACCCCGCAAGCGCGGACTCCACGCAGTAGGTCGGCAGGCTGGATTTTTCAGACTTTTCGATGCTTCCGATGAACGCGTAGCCCCGATCCGATCTTCCTGTTCGCCCACTAGCACTGCGAACCGCCCCCAATTTTCGAAACGGGCGTCAGATCGACCAGCCGCCATCAATATTGTAGGCCTGCCCCGAAGTGTAGGTGGCGCCCGCCAGATAGACGGCGAGATCGGCGATTTCTTCCGGCGTGCCCAGCCTTCCCATCGGCTGGCGGGCGATGAAGGCGGCGCGCGCCGCCTCATAATCGCCCTGCGCATGCATGCGGTCCTGCAGCGACGGGCTCTCGACCGTGCCCGGACAGATGGCGTTGCAGCGGATGCCCTTAGCCACATAGTCGGCGGCGACCGCCTTGGTCAGGCCGATGACCGCGGCCTTGGTCAGACCGTAGACGAAACGGTTCGGCACGCCCTTCTGCGAACTCGCCAGCGATGCCATGTTGATGATCGAGCCGTCGCCGCGCTCCAGCATGCCGGGCAGCACGGCGCGGATGGTGCGGATCATAGAGCGGACATTGAGATTCAGGGCGAAGTCGAGATCGGCATCCGTCATTTCGAGGATCGAGCCCGAATGGACGAAGCCGGCGCAATTGAACAGAACATCGACCGGGCCGATCTCGGCGAAGGCCGATGTCACGGCTGCGTCATCGAGCACGTCGAGTTTGCGGGTTTTTATGCCGGAAGTCTTGCCGAGTTCGGCCAAAAGCTGCTCGTTGATGTCGGTGGCATGAACGGTGGCGCCGGCCTTGGTGAAAGCCAGCGCGCTCGCCCGCCCAATGCCTTGCGCCGCCGCGGTGATGACGACCACTTTGCCTGCCAGATCCGCCATGCTTCCCTCCGGTGTCGCAAGCTTTCTTAGTGGCGGCCAGACGGGATGCAATGTGCCAGGCGAGCCTGACCGCTATTCCGCAGGCCAATTGTTTTTTCTGGTTAAAGAACACATGCCGATGCGTCAAGCCTGGAAGCCTGCGGCAAACGCGCCGAATTTGCGGCGCGAGTGTCGTCAAACCAGACCCGGTCTGGAACGCGCTTAGTCGCCGTAAGGCACCCAAACGTTCTTGACCTCGATGGCGCGGCGCAGGACGGCCTCGCCAGCCGCCTCGCTCGATGTCCAGTCGAGGCTGCGGCCATTGCCGGTCCAGACGCGCTTGAGGTTGCCGATGGAATCGGCCTCCGCCTTGGCGCAGGTGTCGGCATCGGCAAACACCCAGAGCCCATCGACGTCGTCGTGCTTGGCCAGAACGCCGCAGAGCTCGGCGCTGCGGCCGGTGACGATATTGATGGCGCCGGCCGGAATGTCGGAATATTCGATGATCTGGTAGAGATCCGTGGCTAAAAGCGGGTGACGCTCGGACGGCACGGCCACCACGGCGTTGCCCATGGCGAGCGCCGGCGCCACCAGCGAGACGAAGTTGAGGAGCGGCTGATTGTCCGGCGCAACGATGCCGACGACGCCGACAGGCTCGTGCAGCGCAAGCGTCACGGCGCGGGCCGGCGGCTGGTGGACGCGGCCCTCGAACTTGTCGGTGAGGCCGGCATAGAGGAACAGCCGCTCGATGGACTGCTCAACCTCCTCGCGCGCTGCCTTCGCCGTCACGCCGGCGAGTTGGACAAGGCGTGCAGCGAACTCATCGGCACGGCCCGAAAGGTTTTCCGCGAAGTAGTAGAGCACCTGGCTGCGGTTGAAGGCCGTCGCGTCCGGCCAGGCCTTGCAGGCGCGCGCGGCGGCGACCGCGTCGCGGATATCCTTGCGGTTGCCAAGGCCGACTTCGCCGGCAAGCTTGCCCTTGGCGGTGGCGACGGTCAGCGAGTAGTTGCCGTCCGGACGCACCTGCTTGCCACCGATGAACAGCTTTGCCGTGCGGTCGATGGCCATACCGTCAGCCTGCTCGACGACCTGCGCCGAGCCGACTGCGGCCGGCTTGATGGCGGGGCCGACCGGCAGCTTGGCGGCAAGATATTCGAACATCCCTTCCCGTCCGCCTTCGCGACCGAAGCCGCTTTCGCGATAGCCGCCGAAGCCGCAGGCCGCATCGAACATGTTGGTGCCGTTGACCCAGACGACGCCCGCCTTCAATTGCGGCGCGACATGCAAAGCGAGATTGACGTTCTCGCTCCACACCGAAGCGGCAAGACCGTAACGCGTGTTGTTGGCTAGCTCGATCGCCTCCTCGGTGTTACGGAAGCTCATCGTCGCCAGCACCGGCCCGAACACCTCCTCCTGCGCCAGGATATTAGCCGGCGAAACAGAGGTGGCGAGCGTCGGCAAGTGATAGTAGCCCGTCGTCGGCAAGGCAGCGTCCGGCTGCCAGCAAGCGGCGCCCTGCCTGGCGCCCTCGGCGATCAGGCCCTTGACGCGGTCGAGCTGCGTGCGGTCGACCAGCGGCCCGATGTCGGTGTTCTTGTCGAGCGGGCTGCCGACGCGCAGGCGGCTCATCCTGACCTTGACCTTGGCGATGAAGGCCTCCGCGATGCCTTCCTGCACCAGGAGCCGCGAGCCGGCGCAGCAGACCTGGCCCTGGTTGAACCAAATGCCGTCGACCAGTCCCTCGACGGCGCTGTCGAGGTCGGCATCCTCGAAAACGACGAAGGCCGATTTGCCGCCGAGCTCCAGCGACAGCTTCTTGCCCGATCCGGCGGTTGCCTTGCGGATGATCTTGCCGACCTCGGAGGAACCGGTGAAGGCGATCTTCTGCACGCCCGGATGGTTGACGATGGCGGCACCCGCCTCCGGTCCGCCCTGAACGATGTTGACGACGCCTTTCGGCACGCCGGCGCGCTCACAGATCTCGGCGAACAGTATGGCGGTGAGCGGCGTGAATTCGGCCGGCTTCAGCACCACCGTACAGCCGGCCGCGAGCGCGGGCGCGATCTTCCAGGCCAGCATCAGCAGCGGGAAGTTCCACGGAATGACCTGGCCGACGACGCCGACCGGCTTGTGGCCGGGAAAATCCTTCTCGAGCGTCTGCGACCAGCCGGCATGATGGATGAAGTGGCGGATCGCCAGCGGCACGTCGATGTCGCGGCTCTCGCGGATCGGCTTGCCGTTGTCGATCGATTCCAACACCGCGAACAGGCGCTGATGGCGCTGCATGGCGCGGCCGATGGCATAGAGCACTTTGGCTCTGGCGTAGCCCGAGGATGCCGACCATTTCGGCAGCGCCTTTGCGGCCGCCGCAACCGCGGCGTCGATGTCGCCGGCGCCGGCATCCGAGATCTTCGCCAGCAGCTTGCCGGAGGACGGCTCGCTGGTATCGAAAGTCTTGCCGCTTGCCGCCGCCTTCCAGGCGCCGTCGATGAACAGCGCCCTGGAAAAATCGCGGCCGGCGAGCCAGGCGTCGGCCTCGTTGCGGGCTTCCGGCGCCGGGCCGTACTCCATGGCGCGATAACGTTCTAGGATGTTCATGGGGTCGCTCCTTTACCCTTCCCCGTGTGGGGAGGGTCGATCGGCGAAGCCGATCGGGGTGGGGGTAAATGTCTAATGGTTTGGTGCATGGATCAGGCAGATTTGTTTTTCGACCCCCACCCCGCCGCTTCGCGGCGACCCTCCCCGCAAGGGGGAGGGGGGTGGCTCACGCCATCGCGTGGCGATGGTTGGCCGAATAGTGGCCGGTCAAATGATGTTCGAGCTGGCGCTCGATGTCGGTGAGCAGGCTGGAGGCGCCGAAGCGGAACAGCTGCGGCTCGAGCCAGGGCCGGCCAAGCTCTTCCTTCATCAGCACCAGCCAGTCGAGCGAGACCTTCGCGGTGGAAATGCCGCCCGCCGGCTTGAAGCCGATCAGATAGCCGGTCTCCTCGAAATAGGCGCGGATGGCGCGCACCATCGCAAGCCCGACGGGAAGCGTGGCGTTGACGCTTTCCTTGCCGGTCGAGGTTTTTATGAAATCGGCGCCCGCCATCATCGCCACCATCGAAGCCAGCATGACGTTGCGCAGGGTGGCGAGATCGCCCGTGCCTAGGATGACCTTGAGATGGGCTTCGCCGCAGGCGGCGCGCATGGCGACGATCTCGTTGAACAGTTCGCGCCATTTGGCGCCGTAAACCAGCCCGCGCGGGATGACGACGTCGATCTCGTCGGCCCCGTCCTTCACCGAGGCCTCGATCTCCTGCAGGCGGGTCGAGAGCGGCGCAAGGCCGTGCGGGAACGCTGTGGAGACGGCCGCGACATGGATGCCTGTGCCACGCACCGCATCCACGGCCGTGGCCACGAAGGGATGGTAAACACAAACCGCCGCGGGGCGGATCGATTCGTCGGCGATGCCGAGGCCCTCGACGATGTCCCGGCGCAGCGGATTGATCGCTTTGGCGCAGAGCCGGCGCACACGCTCGTCGGTGTCGTTGGAATTCAGCGTGGTCAGGTCCATGCAGGCGATCGCGCGCAGCAGCCAGGCGGCCTGGTTGTCGGCCTTGATCGAGCGCCGCTTGGTGAGGGTGGCGACGCGGCGCTCCAGCGCCGAGCGGTTGACGCTGCGCACCGATTCGAGGAAGCCGAGGTCCAGCTTCATGCCAGGATTGCGGGCAATGCCGTGCTCCAGCGGCATCGGCGTGTTGGCGGCGGCACGCGCCGGCAGCGGCATGATCTTGGACGCGCCTGAGCCGGCCTCGCGGATGGTGCTGCTCATCTCCTGCCCTTTCATTCAGCGACGTGCACTGAAGATAGCCCGCGAAGTTGTCCTTCACGAGTCCTTCAGTGGCTCATAGCGGAAAAAGGCGGCAAAAGCAGTAGGTTTTTGACCGCATGGTCAAAACACTGGGAGACGCGCCTCAGCCGACGAAGGCGCGCTCGACGACGAAGCTGGCGGGATGGCTGAGCGAGCCCTCCTGGAAGCCGAGGCTTTCGGCGAGCTCCTTGACGTCCTTCAGCATGTGCATCGAGCCGCAGATCATGATGCGGTCGGTCTCGGGATTGAGCTTGTCGATGCCGAGGTCGGAGTAAAACTTGCCCGAGCCGATCAGGGCCGTGATCCGGCCCATGCGCGCCGACTCCTCGCGGGTCGTCGAATTGTAGAGCGTGACACGCCCGCCGGTCAGCTCGCCGATCAGCGGATCGGTCTCGAGCGCAGCCACCAGTTCCTGGCCGTAGGTGAGCTCGGCGTTGTCGCGGCAGGTGTGGGTGAGGATCACCTGATCGAACTTCTCATAGGTGTCGGGGTCGCGCAGCAGGCTGGCGAAAGGCGCGATGCCGGTGCCGGTCGAGATCATGAACACGCGCTTTGCAGGCGTCAGCGCGTCGAGCACCAGCGTGCCGGTCGACTTCTGGCGCATGATGACGGTGTCGCCGACCTCTATCTTCTGCAACTCGGAGGTCAGAGGACCGTCCGGGACCTTGATCGAGAAGAATTCGAGCTCGTCGTCCCAGGCGGGGCTGGCAACGGAATAGGCGCGGAAGATCGGCTTCTCGGCATTGGGCAGACCGATCATGACGAACTCGCCGGAGCGGAAGCGCAGCGACTGCGGGCGGGTGATGCGGAACGAGAACAGGCGGTCGGTGTAATGCTTCACCGATACCACGGTCTCGGCATAGACATTGGTCGGGATCGGGAACTGCAGCGGCTTTGCACCGGCGAGGTTCAACGCGGATGTCGTGTTCATCAAACCCAACTTTCCGGCGCGGACGCGGGGCGCTGGCGCCAAACTTTCTCCTGCGCGCCCGAACGGTCAGGTTCCGACGTGCTCTCTGCACACTGCCAAGCGGTAAGCTCTTGTGTCCGGAATTTATTAGTATACAAATGATCTTCAGGTCAAGATGGCAGCGTAAAACGGCTTTCCAAACCGAGGCATATCCGTAGTCCTGGCATTTCGGGTTTCGGCAATGAATGAGAAATTTTCGGCGTCGGCGGGAAGCGTGGTTGCCGGCATCGATGTCGGGGGAACTTTCACCGATCTGCTCCTGATCGACGGCAAGGCCGGCGGCAAGGTGCACATCGCCAAGACCCCGACGACGGTAGAAAATCAGGCCTTTGGCGTGGTCGCCGCACTTGGCGCGACCGGCTTTCCGGTCGAGGGCATCGACCTCATCGTGCACGGCACGACGACCACCACAAACGCCGTGCTGGAGCGCCGGCTGGCCAGGACCGGCATGATCACGACGCGCGGCTTCCGCGACGTGATCGAGCTTGGACGGCGCACGCGGCCGCAAGCCTATGGCATGACGGGCACCTTCGTGCCGGTCATTCCGCGCGATCTGCGGCTCGAAGTTTCGGAGCGCGTCGAGGCGTCCGGCGCGGTTCGCCTGCCGCTCGACGCGGCCGAAATGCGCGATGCCGTGAAAAAGCTGCTCGACGCCGGCTGCGAGTCGCTCGTAATCCATTTCCTGCATTCCTACGCCAACCCCTCGCACGAGCGGCGCGCGGCCGAAATCGCGGCGGAGCTCTGGCCGAACGGCCACATCACGACCGGCCATGCGCTGCTTTCGGAGGCGCGCGAATTCGAACGCGGCGTGACGGCGGCGGTCAACGCCTCGGTGCAGCCGATCCTGGAGCGCTATGTCGAGCGGCTGCGCAAGGAGCTCGCGGCGAAAGGCTATGCGCGCGACTTCCTGATCATGAACGGCAATGGCGGCATGATCTCGGCCCGCTTCGTCACGCAGGAATCGGCAAAGACCGTCATGTCCGGTCCGGCTTCCGGCGTCATCGCCGCCGCTTACACGGGAAAGCGTGCCGGCTTCGCCAACTTGGTGACCTACGATATGGGCGGCACCTCGACCGACGTGGCGCTGATCCGCAACGCCGAGCCCGCGGTCTCGAACGAGATCGAGATCGAATATGCGATGCCGATCCATGTGCCGATGGTGGCGGTGCACACCGTCGGCGCCGGCGGCGGCTCGATCGCGCGCGTCGACGCCGCCGGCCTGATCCAGATCGGTCCGGAAAGCGCCGGTGCCAATCCCGGCCCGATCTGCTACGGGCGCGGCGGCACGGAACCCACCATCACGGATGCCAATCTGGTGCTCGGGCGGCTGGCGCCGAAGAAGCTGCTTGCGGTCGACAATCCGGTCACTGTCGAGCGCGTCACCGCAATCTTCGAGGACAGAATCGGCAGGCACACGGGCCTTTCCGGCGTCGAGGCGGCCGGTGCCATCTTGAGGCTCGGCAACATGAAGATGGCGGGCGCCATCCGCATGGTTTCGGTGTCGCGCGGCCACGACCCGCGCGATTTCGCGCTGTTCGCCTTCGGCGGCGCCGGGCCGCTGCACGCGACGGCGCTGGCCCGCGAACTCGGCCTGCCGAAAGTGGTGGTGCCGGCACGCCCGGGTATCACCAACGCGCTCGGCTGCGTCGTCGCCGACCTCAGGCACGACTTCGTCAATACGGTCAACCAGCCGGTAGCGAGCCTCGACGAAGCAAAGCTTCGCGAGTTGTTGGAACGGCACCGAAACGAAGGCGAGTCGCTGATCGGCAAGGAAGCAGTGAAGCCCGATGCAATCCGCGTCACCCACTCCGCCGACATGCAATTCGTCGGCCAGACGCACATCATCAACGTGCCGCTGCCGTCATCCTCGGTTTCACGGGCGACGCTGCAGCAGCTGTTCGAAAAAGCCTATTTCGCGCGTTTCAAGGTCGAACTGCCGGAGATCCGCGCCAATCTCGTCAACCTCAACACCTCGGTGACGGGTGTGCGGCCGCAGATCGACCTGTCTCAGCTGATCGACCCGGCAGGACGCGCGGCGACGCTGGAGGAGGCGCGGCGCGAGATCCGGCCGGTCTGGTACAGCGGGCGCTGGCACGAGACGCCGGTCTATGCGCGCGAAAGGCTGCCGCTCGACGCAACAATCGAGGGACCGGCGATCCTCGAGCAGATGGACGCCACCACCGTGCTTGAACCCGGCGATCATGCGCGTTCGGACGCCGACGGCAACATCATCATCGACATCGGCGAGGCCTGACAATGGCAGTCGAAGGGGCAAAGCTCGACACGATCACGCTTTCGGTGCTGCAGGCCGCCCTGCAGCAAGTTTGCGACGAGATGGATTTGACG